>JANXSC010000499.1 GCA_025352845.1 Opitutaceae bacterium | reverse complement strand
CCCTTGCCGTGCAGCCCGTCGTCAAAATCGATCGCCGATCCCGCCATGTAGGCGAGGCTCGCCGGGTCGATCAGCAGCGGGACCCCTTCACTCTCTAGCTGCGCGTCGTCGGGCTTCGGCTCGTCGAACGACATGCCGTATTGGAAGCCCGAGCATCCGCCCGATTCCACGAGCACACGCAGCCGCTTCTGCGGTGCGTTCAACTCGGCGTGCATCGTGCGCACTTGCTTCGCGGCGCGCGGCGTCAGCGTAATTGTCATGGTAAAGCGACGGTAAGAGTGCGCTCTGCTCTGTCAATTGACCTACAGCAAATTTCACGCCGCGCACGGAATGCGCACTTGCCAGCCGCGCGCGCCGCACCTTTCCTCAATTTGCAGTGGCCTCCCTCAAACATATTTTCAACGAGCTCCACTATGAGATGACGCGCAAGATCGCCGAAGGCGGTATGGGCCTCGTCTATGAAGCCGTGCAACTCGGCGCCGGCAATTTTCGCAAGGTCGTCGCGGTGAAACTCATTCGCGAGGAATACTCCGCCATCGAGGAGTTCCAGCAGAACTTCATCGGCGAGGCCCGCCTCGTCGCCGACCTGATCCACACCAATATCGTGCAGACCTACCACCTCGGCCAGGTGGGCGGGCAATATTTCATGGTGATGGAGTTCGTGCGCGGCGTGAACCTCGAGCAACTCCTCGAGCAACTGCGCCGCACCGGCAAGCACCTGCCGGTTGATCTCGCGGCGTTCATCGTCTCGCGCGTCGCGCGCGGCCTCACCTACGCCCACTCCAAGTGCGACCGCGACGGTCGCCACCTCAACATCGTCCACCGCGACATCGGCCCGAAGAACGTGATGATTGCGCTTGAGGGCGACGTGAAGCTCACGGACTTCGGCATCGCGAAGGCCCTCGACCTGATGTATAATGAGGAAGGCAAGGTCATCGCGGGCAAAGATGAATACCTCTCCCCCGAGCAGGCGACCTACGCCATCACCGATGCGCGCGCCGACCTTTTCCCGCTGGGCATCGTGCTCACGGAGCTGCTGCTCGGAAAAAATATTTTCCGCGCCGCCGATCGGTCGCAGTCCCGGCGCAACATCCTCACGATGCCGATTCCGGAGTTCGCCAAGCTCCGCCCCGACATCGAGCCACGCCTCGAAGCGATTATCCAGCGCGCCCTCCAGCGTGATCGGGAAAAGCGCTACTCGTCCGCCTACGAAATGATGACGGATCTTGAGATGTATCTCTACAGCGACCGTTACGGCCCGACGAACGAAAAACTCTCCGTTTACCTGAAAGATCTTTACGGCGTCAAAGACCCTGTCGTCCCCCAGCTTTCCTCCCGTCCCACCATCTGAGATGAGCCCCGGTTTCAGTCATCCTCATGAGCGGGCCCGGATTTAGCCAAGTTCTCCGCCAGCGCCAGACGCAATCGCTGGTCCTCGCGCCCCAGCTCCGGCACTCCCTGAAGATTCTTCAGGTCGCCGCGCTCGACCTGCGCTCCGTCATTCAGGAGGAGCTGCAAAACAATCCCACCCTCGAGGAGCTCCCGATGGAAGGAGAGAGTCTCGACAAATCCGAAGACGACTCTTCCGGCGACAGCGGCCACGAGGGCGACGCCAACCACAACTCCGAAGCCTCCGCCCCCACCGATCAGACCGAGGGCGAACCCAAGCGCGACGAGATGGATTTCTCGAAGGACAAGGAATTCGAAATCCTCGGCAAGCTCGACGAGGACTGGCGTGACCACATGGCCAGTGTCGGCGGCTCGCAGCAACATACGTCCGAAGACGCCGAACGCCGCCAGCATTTTTTCGATTCGCTCGTCAGCGAAACATCGCTGCAAGAGCACTTGATGCAGCAGGCCGAGATGGCCGATCTCTCCATCCCGTGCCTGGAGGCGATGAAGCACTTGGTCGGTGGCCTCGACGATCGTGGTTTTCTCACGCAGACGCCCGCCGACGTCGCGTTGCAAACCGGCCTCGCGCTCGAACAGGTTCAAGCCGCACTCAAGGTGCTCAAGACCTTCGATCCCGCCGGCATCGGCGCCACCGATCTCGCCGATTGCCTGCTTTCGCAACTCGTCGCCAAGGGCCGCGGCCTATCTCTCCCCGGCCGGATGATTCGCGACCATTTCGATCTGCTCACGCGCCGGCGCATCCCGGAGCTGGCGCGCCGACTCGGAGCCGAGGCCGACGATGTGCAATCCGCCATCGAGGAAATCGGCAAACTCGATCCCGCGCCCGGCCGCCGCTTCGCCGAGGATAACAACCGCGTGGTCGTGCCCGATGTCACCATCGAGCGCGACGGCGAGGAGTGGAAAATCCTCCTCAACGACGACTACATCCCGCGCCTCCGCATCTCGAGCACCTACCGCGACATGATCGCCAAGGGCACGCTTTCGAAAACCGAGCGCGACTACCTCCGCGAGCGCATCCGCTCGGGCAAGTTTCTCATCGACTCCATCGAGCAGCGCCAGCGCACCATCGAGCGGATCACCCGCGAAATCATCAACGCGCAGCTTGAGTTTTTCGACAGCGGCGTCACAGGCTTGAAGCCCCTCACGATGAATCAAATCGCCGATGTCGTCGGCGTGCATGAGACGACCGTCAGCCGCGCCATCGCCAATAAATACATCAAGACCCCGCACGGCGTCTTCGACTTCAAATATTTCTTCACCCCCGGCTACCAGGCCGACAGCGGCGCCTCCGTCTCCAACACCAGCGTGAAGGAAATGATCGCCGACCTGATCAACATGGAGGACACCTCCGCGCCCCTCAGCGATCAGGAGCTCGTCACCAAGCTGCAGGAAAAGGGCATCACCATCGCGCGCCGCACTGTTGCCAAATACCGCGAGGAACTCGGCCTCCTACCGAGCAACCTGCGGCGGGACTACAAGTAGGCCGGACTTCAGTCCGCCTTTTTCGCAGATGGGAAGGCGGGCTGAAGCCCGCCCCACCCCAGCGCCGCGCCCGGCTCGATCCGCAGCGCTAGGCCGGACTGAGTGTCGGCACCGGCGGGATCGGCCCACGCGGCGAAGGCGATCATGCCGGCGTTGTCGCCGGTGTGCTTGGGCTGGGCGGCGAAAAAGGAAATTCCCGCGCGGCGGGCCTCGGCTTCGACGGCGGTGCGCAAAGTGCGGTTGTTGGCCACGCCGCCGGAAAGGCCGACGCTGCGATACTGTCCCTCGCCTTGCTCCAGCGCAGCGCGGGTTTTGCGGACGAGCGCATCGACCACGGCTTGTTGATAGCTCGCGCACAAATCGGCCATCCGCACGCGCACGTCGTCAGCCGGCATTTTTTCGAGCAGGTAGCGCAGGCTCGTCTTCAAACCGGAAAAGGAAAAATCCAGTTCGTCGCGCCGGCCGATGCCGCGCGGAAAATCAAACGCGTCGGCCCGCCCGCCCGCAGCGAGTTGCTCGATGAGCGGGCCCCCGGGATAGCCCAGGCCAAGCAGCTTCGCGCCCTTGTCGAGCGCCTCGCCCGCGGCGTCGTCGCGCGTCGAGGAAAGCACCCGCAGCCGGCGTGACTCGTCCACCGTAAAGAGGAGTGTGTTGCCACCCGACACGATCAGGCCGAGGTGCGGCAGCGCAGCGGCGAGCCGCGCGTCGAAATTCGCCGGTGCCTCGGCGTGCAGCGCGATGAACGGCGACCAGACGTGGCCGCGCAGATGATTCACACCGAGGACCGGCACGCGCAGCGCGAGCGCCAGTGACTTCGCCGCCGCCACGCCAATCGCGAGACACGCGGCGAGACCGGGGCCGTTGGTCACCGCGACGTGCGTGACCTCTTCAAAGCCAATTTCACGTTTCGCGTGCTCGAGCAGCGGCGCAAAATTCCGGAGATGTTCCCGCGTCGCGAGGTCGGGCACCACACCACCATGTTTCCCATGCAACGCGATCTGGCTGTGAATCCATTCGCCGGCGATGCCGCGCGCGGGATCGAAGAGTGCAACGGCGGTCTCGTCGCACGAACTCTCGAGCGCGAGAATCATCTCACTGCGTGGACGGCGTGGGACCGCGAGCGCCGAGGAGGCGCACGCCCTTCAGCATTGCGACTGCGGTGTCGAGCTGCCGGTCGGCCACAGGCTCAAAGCCAAACCGCTCCTTGAATGCGACGGGGTCAGTGATATCGGGACGCGAGCGCTGGCGCGCGAGTTTCGTGTCCTCCTCCGGCGTCATCACGACTTCGACGTGCGGCACGATGCCCTTCTCGTGAATCGTGACGCCGCTCGGCGTGTAGTAGCGTGCGGTGGTGAGGCGCATGCCCTCGCCTTTTTCCAACTTGAAGACCGACTGCACGGAGCCCTTGCCGAACGACCGCTCACCGACCACGACAGCGCGGCTCGTGTCCTTCAGCGCGCCGGTGACAATCTCCGCCGCACTCGCGCTGCCCGCGTTGATCAGCACCGCGAGTGGCAGCGTGAGCGGGGGTCCGTTGGGGTCGGCGCGAAACTCCTCCTTGTCGGCGGGTTTGCGGCCCTGCGTGTAAACGATGAGCTCGTTTTTCTTAAAAAAGGGTTCGACCACGTCCACTGCCGCGTCGAGCAGACCGCCGGGATTGTTGCGCAGATCGAGGATGAGACTGTGGATGCCCTGCTTGAGCAAGCCGTCCAGCGCGCTGCGAAACTGCTCGGCGGTGTGATCGGAAAATTCCGTGAGTTGCACATAGCCGATACCGTCGTCGATTACGTGCGCGCCGCGCACGCTTTCGATTTTGATGATCTCGCGGATGAGGGTGAGGCTGATGTTCTCCTTCGAGGAAGGGCGGAAAAGTCCGACGAGCACGCTGGTCTTCGGCCTGCCGCGCAGCCGGCTCACAACGCCGTCGACACTGCCGCCCGTCTCCACCGCCTTGCCATCGATCGTCACGATTTCATCGCCGCGCTGGATGCCCGCGCGCTCGCCGGGCGTGCCTGCCAGAGGCGCGATGACGATCACACGGTTTTGCCTCGTCTCGACCTGGATGCCGACGCCGCCGAACTCGCCCATGATATCCTCCTCGAATTCCTCGTTGTCCTTCTTCTCCAAAAATTCCGAATGCGGATCGAGCGACTCGACCATCCCGTGCAGCGCCGCGCGCGCCAGCTTGTCGTAGGTCGCGGATTTTTCGTCCACGTAGCTCTCGTTCACGAGGCGCATCACGTCCTTCACGTAGCCGGAGGAGCGCGAGAGATCGCGGTTCGGCCAGAGGCTCCAAGCCGTGTTGACCCGCGCGCCCACCACGGCAAACGCCAGCCCCAGTGCGATACCGGTGGCGAGCATGAGAATGCGTTTGAACATGCGCACCACAGTGGGCATCGGCTTCGCTTTGTAAATGGGATCGTCGCCCGAGTCACCGCCCGCAGTTTCACCGGAATTTCTCGCGGTGTTTCGCGCGCACGCGGATGCGCGCGGCGAGATGCCGTTCGCGGAGTTCATGGCACTCGCGCTCTATCACCCGGAAGTCGGCTACTATCGGAAGAATCGCCCGCGCGTCGGCTACGCCGCGGGCACGGACTTTTTCACGGCGAGTGCGAGCGGCGCGGTCTTCGGCGAACTGGCCGCCGCCGCCTGCGCGAAACTCCTCCGCGCCGCCGGCCGCGATCCTGTCACTCACACTTTCATCGAGATTGGCGCCGAGCCCGGCGGCAAAGGCGTGCTCACCGGCGTGCAACATGCGTTTGCCGCGGTGCGCACGATTCGGATCGGCGAACCGCTCGCTGCGCTCACGGGTGACTGCGTGGTGTTTTCCAACGAGCTGTTCGACGCGCAGCCGTTCACAAGCATCGTCTGCCGCTCCGGCCACTGGCACCACGTCGGTGTCCGCCTCAAGGGCGATCGCCTCGAGGAGTTTGTGCTACCCGATCCTGTAGCCGATGCGCCGTCACCCGCCCACGATGGCTATCGCTTCGATCGCCCGCTGGCCGCGACATCGCTGGCTGACGCGATCGCGCGACAGCCGTGGCGCGGGCTCTTCGTGGCCATCGACTACGGGAAAACTTTTCGCGAGCTCACCGAGGAAACACCCGGGGGCACTGCCCGCGCCTACTTCCGACACACGCAATCCAACGATCTGCTCGCGCGCCCGGGCGAGCAGGATCTCACCTGCCACATTTGCTGGGACTGGGTGACCGACGCGCTGGCGCGGCATGGCTTCGCGAATGCACCGCTGGAGTCTCAGGAGGCGTTTTTCATCCGGCACGCGGGAGAGTTTATCGCGGCGGCGAGTGCAGCCGATGCCAAGGGTTTCAGCCTGCGAAAAATGTCCCTCCTCCAGCTCCTGCACCCGTCGCACATGGGGCAAAAATTTCAGGTTTTGCACGCCGTGCGATGAACCAAAAATCCCCTTGCTTCGCCTTCCGCCCAACCTTTACTCCTGACCCTTTAACCAACTCGAAACCATCATGGCCAGAATCTGTGCAATCACCGGTCGCCGTCCCGTCAAGGGCTCGATCATCAACCGTAAGGGTCAGTCGAAGAAGAGCGGCGGGATCGGCACGCACGTGACCAGCATCACCAAGCGCAAATTCCGCCCGAACTTGCAGCGCATCCGCATCCGCACCGCCAACGGCGGCACCAAGCGCGTGTGGGTCTCGGTCAAGGCCATCAAGGCCGGCCTCGTCGAGAAAGTCTAGCGCCAGGGCCAGGGGCTCTCGCACCCTTTCACCTTCCACGCCCGCTGCCGTTTTGGCTGCGGGCGTTTTCTTGGGCAGGCGGCAACCGCCGAATCTTCGTGGTCGCCTATTTCTGCGCCGCTCAAGCCATCGCCCGAAACACCACCGCGGCGTTCTGCCCGCCGAAACCGAGGTTGTTGCTCAAGACCGCCCGCACGGTCGCCGCGCGGGCGACATTCGGCACGTAGTCGAGGTCGCAGTCGGGATCAGGTTCATCGAGATTGATCGTCGGCGCGATGGTCTGCGTTTGCAGAGTCTTCACGCAAATGACCGATTCGATGCCACCGGCGGCGCCGAGCAGATGGCCGGTCATCGACTTGGTGGAGCTGATGGCGACTTTGCGCGCGTGATCGCCGAAGACTTTCTTGATCGCGAGCGTCTCGAACTTGTCGTTGTAGGGCGTCGAGGTGCCGTGGGCGTTGATGTAGTCGATCTGCTCGGGCAAAATCTCGGCGGCGGCGAGCGCGCGCTTCATCGCCATCGAGAGTCCCTTGCCCTCGGGATCGGGCTGCGTGATGTGAAACGCGTCGCAGGTCGCGGCGTAGCCCGCGAGTTCGCAGTAGATCCGCGCGCCGCGCGCCTGTGCGTGCTCCAGCGATTCCAGCACCAGCACGCCCGCGCCTTCGCCCATAATGAAGCCGTCGCGGTTCTTGTCGAAGGGTCGGCTGGCTTTTTCTGGCGCATCGTTGCGCGTGCTCATCGCTTTCATCGCGCAGAAGCTCGCGTAGGCAAACGGCGTGATCGCCGCCTCGCTGCCGCCGGCGATCATCACGTCGGCATCGCCGCGGCGGATGGCGTGGGCGGCTTCGCCGAGCGCGTGCGTGCCGGTCGCACAGGCGGACACGATGCCGAAGTTCGGCCCGCGCGCCCCAAACTCGATCGCGACGAGCCCGGCGCACATGTTGCCGATCAGCGACGGGATCGTGAAGGGCGAGACTTTGCGCGGGCCACGCTCGGCAAGCACCCGCAGCTGCGTCTCAAAGGTAAACATCCCGCCGATCCCCGAGCCGATGATCACACCGACGCGGTCGCCATCCTCCCGCGCCATATCGAGGCCCGAGTCGCGGAAGGCCTGCTTCGCCGCGACAAACCCGAAGTGCGTGTAGCGATCGTTGCGCCGCGCCTCCTTCGGATCCATGTGCTGCGCCGCCTCCCAATCGCGCACCTCGGCCCCGATCTGGCTCGCGAAATCCTTCGGATCGAAAAGCGAGACGCGGCTCACGCCGCAACGGCCCGCCACAAGCCCCGCCCAAAATGCGTCCACGTCATGCCCCAGCGAGGTGATGGCGCCGAGGCCGGTCACCACCACGCGGCGCGAAGACGAGGATGTTTTCATGGTCGAGCCTTCCAGTCTCAGAAAACAAAAAGGCGTCCTGCCAGAAATTTCCGCACGGGGGGAAATTGGCAGAACGCCGGAAATTATTCGGCCGCTACCTTCAGGAAGCGCCGGCCTTGCCCTTGATGTATTCGATCACTTGGCCGACGGTCTGGAGTTTCTCGGCGTCGGACTCCGGGATTTCCCCCTTAATCTCGTCCTTAAACTCCTCCTCGAAGGCCATGATCAGCTCGACGGTATCGAGGGAATCAGCGCCAAGATCGTCCAGAAAAGAGGCGGTCGGCGTAATCTGCTCTTCGTTCACGTTGAGCTGATTGACGATGATCTCTTTGACGCGTTGTTCGATTGTTTTTTGGTCGGCCATTTTGCAAAAATTAGAAGCGGGCGCAGTTCAGCGGAGGGTTCACATCGCCATCCCACCGTCAACGTTAAAAACTTGTCCGGTGATGTAGCCGGCCTCCTCTGAACAAAGATAGGTGGTGAGATTCGCAATATCGGCGGCTTCGCCGAAACGTTTGAGCGGCACGGCTTCGAGAATCCTGGCCGAAGCCTCGGGGTTGTTCACGAAGTCGGTCGTCATGTCCGTCTTGATGAAGCCGGGAGCCACGGCATTCACCGTCACGCTGCGGCCGGCGAATTCGCGCGCGAGCGTCTTCGTGAGCCCGATCATGCCAGCCTTGGCGGCCGAATAGTTGGCCTGACCGGCGTTGCCCATCACGCCGCTCACGGAGGCCATGTTCACGATGCGGCCCCAGCGCGCACGCGTCATCGGGCGGCCGATGAGCTTGGTCCAATGGAAACAGCTCGTGAGGTTGGTCGTAAGCACGTCGTTCCAGTCGGTCTCGCTCATCCGAAACAGAAGACCGTCGCGCGTGATACCGGCGTTGTTCACAAGGATGTCGATCGTGGGAAATTCCTTCAGCAACTCCTCCGACGCCTTGGCAATCGCCGCACCATCGGCCACATCGACCGCGAGCGCCTTGGCCTTGCCGCCCGATGCGATGATCGCGGCGGCGGTGGCACCGCACGAATCGGCGGACTTCGAGACGCAGATGACGGTGACGCCGTGGCGCGCCAGTGTTTCCGCGATGGCCTTGCCGATGCCTCGACCGGCGCCGGTGACGAGTGCGGTTCTGTTGTTAAACGTGAGCATGAGAGGCGAAGCGTGAGGATAATTTTCGATTTGGGAATTTCGATTTTCGATTTTCGGAGCAATCAAAAATCGAAAATCAATAAACGTCGCGCTGATACCGCTTTTCCTTCTTCAACTGCTTCACGTAATCGGTCGCCTGCGCGAGCGACAGGCCGCCCTGTTCGACGACGATCTCGTGCAGCGCCACATCGACATCCTTGGCCATCCGCTTGGCGTCGCCGCACACGTAGAAATGAGCGCCACCCTGGAGCCACGCCCAAAGTTCGGCGGCATTTTCCCTCATCCGGTCCTGCACGTAAACCTTGAGCAATTGGTCGCGCGAAAACGCCGTGTCGAGCCGCGTGAGCTGGCCGCGCGCGAGATAGTCCTGCCACTCTTCCTCGTAGAGAAAATCCGTCCCGCGCTTCTGGTCGCCGAAGAAAAGCCAGTTGCGCCCCGTCGCACCCGTTGCCGCGCGCTCCTGCACAAACGCGCGAAACGGCGCGATGCCCGTGCCCGGCCCGACCATGATGCAGTCGGCCACGTCGTTTTCCGGCGGGCCAAAGTGCGAATGCGACACGAACACCGGCACCGGCGTCTGCCCCACGTGCGCGCGGTCCGAGAGAAAGGAGGAGCACACGCCCACGCGGTCGCGGGCATTCGTCTTGTAGCGCACTATCGCGACCGTGAGGTGGACATCGGAAGGATGCGGCTTCGGCGACGAAGCGATCGAATAAAGCCGCGGCATCAACTTGCGGAGCTGATCGACGAGTTCCTGTGGTGAGGGCCGCGCGCTGGGAAATTCCGCGACCAAATCTACAAACTCCCGGTGCTCAAGAAAAGCCATCAGCACGTCCTTCGATTCCGGCGCGAGCAGGCCCGCGAGTTGCGCTTTTTCGCCGGTGCGGGTGGCCTTCGCCGCGAGCACCTCGACGGCCCGGCGCGTGGGCTTCGAGAGCGCGAGCCGCGACGTAAGCGCCTCGCGCAGCACCATCGGTTCGGCGAGCTTCAGTGCCGCCGGCGACACCAACTCATCCCCGGTCGCACCGAGCCGCTGCAAAATCTCCCTCACCTCCGCCGGTCGGTTGCTCGGAAAAATCCCGAGCGAATCCCCGGCCTTGTAGTGCAGCCCGCTGCCGCGCAGATCGACGACGAAGTGCCGCGTCTCCTTCGCCGAACCGGGTTTGTTGAGCAGCCGGTTCTCGGACAACTTCGCCGGAAACGGGCGATCCTTGGAAAACTCGGAAACAGGGCCGGGAGTCGGGGCGGACATGGGAGTCGGCGGATGAAGCGGATCACTGCAGGGGACGGCAAGCTGGTTTCACAAAGTTCCACCAGCGAGACACAGGCGGAACATCCGGAATCTCTTCGCGGTAGATTCATCGATAAACCAACGGCGACCTGCCACTTGAAACAACATGAGAACAAACTGCTCGGCCGTGTTGTGCGACACCGCGACCAGTTCGCGCTACAGCTAAAGCAATGTTAGGCTATTGCGCGCATGAAGATCATTCGAGGCCCATTCCGAAAGCAGGTTGTGTCAGACGTGGTTCGCGATGGCTTGGGCGTGGAGCTGTTTTCTGACGACCAAGTCGTCGCAGAGGTGTTTCGTTGCGATGCTGACCATTCCCTGATTATCACCACCTTCGAAAATGATGTGCCGCTTGTCGCGATTGAGGAGCTTGTCACAGTGGCGCGCGATCGATTGCAGGCGTTTGAGGACGGCACTGCGTTACCGGTTAATGTTTCACCAACGGCGTAGCCATGCTCTGCGGCGAACGACGGCGGGCCGTCGCGGTTGCCATCGGCGCGCCTCGTGGCCGCCGTCGCTGAGCTTGGGTCGTTAGGCGCCGCCTGCGCCACACGTCCCGTCCCACCGCCAAGCTTGCAGCGGCGCACGATTTCCCGCCCAGTAACCGAATGGCATCCGTTGAGCCCATCCGTCTGCAAAAATTCATCGCCGATGCGGGGCTGTGTTCGCGCCGCAATGCCGAGATGCTGATTGCGCAGGGCGAGGTATGGGTCAACAGCGCCCCCGCCAAGCCCGGCCAGAAGGTCACGCCCGGCGTCGACAAGGTGACGGTGAGCGGCAAGTCCGTGCGCACGACCTCGCAGCCCCGGATCACCGTGGCCGTGAACAAGCCGCGCGGGCTCGTCTGCTCCAACGACGACCCGCACCACGCCGCCACCGTGTTCGAGCTGCTGCCGCGCGAATTTTCCAAATTTCGTTTTTTCTGCGCCGGCCGGCTCGACCTCGATAGCGAGGGTCTCGTGATCCTCACGACCGATGGCGACCTCGCCAACCGGCTCATGCACCCGTCCAACGTCGTCGTAAAACGCTACCACGTGATTCTGAAGAAACCGTTTCCCGCTTCGCGCCTCGGGCAGCTCGTGCGCGGCGTCGTCATCGAGGGCGAGAA
>JANXSC010000474.1 GCA_025352845.1 Opitutaceae bacterium | reverse complement strand
CGCGGACTCGCGAGCAGGCGATCGACGACCGCGGCGTAGGCATCGGGCGATTTGTCCGCCAGGAACGCCTCGACCTCCGCCGCCGTCGGGACGATGCCCGTGAGATCGAGAGTCACGCGACGGATGAGTGTGCGGCGATCGGCCTCGGGTGAGGGCGTGAGCTTTTCCTTTTCGAGCCGCGCGAGGATGAAGGCGTCGATCGGATTTTCGATTTTGGATTTTTGATTTTGGATTTTCGGCAGCGGGGTCCGCGCCGGCGCGACGAACGCCCAGTGCTCCTGATACTCCGCGCCCTCGGCGATCCAGTGGCGCAGCGTGGCGATTTGTTCGGGCTTGAGCGTCTTGTGCGCCTCGGGCGGCGGCATGATTTTCTTTTCGTCCTTCGATTCGATCCGCTGCACGAGCGGACTGGCGTCGGGCTTGCCCGGCACGATCGCGGGTTCGCCCTCGGTGCGCTTGCGGTAGGCGTGCTCCGCGCGATCGAGCCGCAAGTCCGCCTTGCGCGAACCGGGGTCGGTGCCGTGGCACGCGTAGCAATTCTCCGCGAGGATCGGCTGGATGTGATCGTTGAACGTGAGCTTGGCCGGTGTAGGGGCGGCATACGCTGCCGACACAGCCGATGCAACCACCGGGAGAAAAACGAAACCAAAGAAGGCGCGGCGACGGATCATGGGACAGAGAGAAAGTCGTCGCCAAATGAAAGCCTCGCTCCGGTAAAGACAACCTCCGGTTTCAATCCCCAACCCGAACCACTGCGCGCTCGGAGAGATGCAACGGACTCACCACCGACGAATCCGATTCCACATGGTTCGATGCAGGCGGAATTTCCGGAGTCACGCCGATGGCAAAACTGTCGACAACTCTCGGTTGCTCCGCAATTAACCGCTATTATGCGTCAAACACCTGACCGTGTTATGCGATACCTCCAACCATTCTGGCTGCGGCTGAAGCAATGGTAGAATCTTAGGCCCATCGCCGCACGCCATTCTATGAACTGGTTCCAAATAGCCCAACGCGACACGGAGAAATTCGGTGACATCAATCAGACTATTCCCGAGGTGGAGGGCCAGCAACGAACGATTGCAGCCATCGACGCGTTTCAACACCTATTCAAGATGCTCGCAGCCGAGCTTCATATTCGTGAGGAGTGGCCAAGTGCCCACTGCCATATTATGCCGTTTTCTACTGGCATTATTGAGCACTCAGCCAAGATGGGGGTAGACTTTACTCTGGGCGTTTCACTTTACGGTTGGTTTATCGAGGCACCCATCGCATCACCTGAGCAGATTTGCCACATGCGCGACGACTACTGGCACCAGATCGTCCAGCTTTCGAGGCTCGGTAAAGCTGAGTTACACGACTACGGCAGACCCCGTGGATGGGCTGCTTCTCCCTACGTGCGCAAGCTCACCCAACACAAGTGTAGTTTAGTGTATTCTATCGCCCGCGACTTTACCCTTCTGGCTTCCACGCCGGAAGACTGTTCATCGCTGGGTCGGATTCACATCACTCTCCCGCTAGAGTCAGACGAGACGACCGTTCGCACATTCTTCAAGCAGTCCTTGGAATCGCTTTACCGTTCAAATTATCTGCTTTACCGAGCGGAGTATCTTCAGCGCAGACGTGTTGTTAAGAAGTCCGACCAACACGCTTCCCCTGAATTGAACGAGGCGTAATACCCGCTTGATCCGCACGGCGGTCGCGCGACGCATTTAGTCCTCCTACCCTAAAATCCCTCGATCACTTTCGCGCCTTCTACACCAGTGAGTTTCGCGTCGAGGCCGCGGAATTTCACACTGAACGCACTGTGAGGAACGCCGACAAACGTGGCATGGCGCAACTAATTCCAGTTCGCTTTCAAGATGAGACTAATTTTCCTACCTGTAACAGCCTGCTTGCAGGCGATGTTAGGCTCATCTTGAAAGCGAAGTAGAATAACGACCGCCACTACAGCCTGATCGTGCTATACCGGCGACTTTTCACCGCCCGACCGCCAGAATCGTAAACGAGTCCGGCACCACCGCGCCACGGCCGGCTTTCTTGCCGAGGGCGGCGGGCTCGCGGTCGACAGTGATGAGCAGCACGCGATTCGTTTTCGGATCGAGCGTGGAGGTTTTCGCGCCGGGTTTCGTCGTCACGGTTTGCACGACTTCGAAACTCGTCGGGCTGTTCTCCTTGATGACTGTGAGCGTGCCGTCGCTCTGCGAGCTGAAGGCTTCCATGGTGCTCGCGTTAAAAACCGCGCCATCGGTGCCGGCGCCGATGGGGAGCGTCGCGATAATTTTTCCGGTGTCGGCGTTGAGGATGACGCACGTCGCGGGGTTGCGGCAGCAGGCGAAGAGGATGCGGTTCTTGATGTCGAGCGCGAGACCCGCGGGCGTGCCGCCCTTGCCGGCGAGATCGTAGGTCGCGGTGACTTTGAGCGCGCGCGCGTCGACGACGGCGATCTTGTCCTTGTCTTCGATGTCGATGAACACACGGCCCTGCCCGTCGCTCTGCGCCTGCTCCGGCGCGCCGCCGAGATCGATGGTGCCGACGATCGAACCATCCTTGGCATCGATCACGGTGACGTTGGGTGCGCGGTGGCTAAGCACCCAGATGCGCGAGGTCGCAGGCTCGAAGAGGATGCCGTCGGGGTTGCCCTCGACCGGGATGGTCTTGAGCGTGGCGAGCGTGCGCGTGTCCCACATCACGACGGGCTTGCTGCTGCTGAAACCATGGTGCGAAACCGGATCGACCGCCGCACCGCGCACGCCCGCCGTCTCGGGCACGGCGCCGACCGACGCGAGCGTATCGAGGTCAAACACCGTCACGCGATCGCCGCGCGGGATGTAGAGCCGTCGGCCCACGGGATCGGCGGTCACGTAGTCAAAGCCGCCGGCACCGCCGACCTTCGCGGTGGCAACGATTTTGTAGGGCGCGGACGAAAACGGCTGGGCAAATCCGGTGGACGACACAAGGCCGAGGCCGAGCAGCAAACCGAGGGGGAGTTTTCGCATGGTGCAACGGGAGACGCGGCGGCGGGGAAAAGGGTGTTCGCCATCGGCGGGTGAAGCGATGGCTTCCCACCGCCGGCGCTGAGGCGCGACGCCTCAGCTTGGTTCGCGACCGCGCCAAATGCGTTGCTTCACACTTGGAAAAAAATTCGACTGCTCGGGCATGAACTCCGCTCCTCTCGCTCGTAGTGTCGTTCGCGTTTTGCCAACGCTCCTGTTCGCGTTCGTTCTCTTCACGTCGGGTCGCGCATTCGGAGCAGAGAGCTCCGGCGTCATCACCGGTCGCATCACCAACCAAGCCACCGGCGACGTGCTCACCAGCGTCGTTGTCGGCATTGAAGGCACCGATGTCCGGACGACGACCGACCGCGACGGCAGCTACCGCCTCGTCGTGCCCGCTGGCGCACGCACGCTCGTCGTCTCCTACCCCGGCCTCGATGATCAGCGCGTGGTCGTCGATGTCGCCGCCGGACAGAACGCCACCCGCGACATCGCGCTCAACTCCGCGCTCTACAAATTGGAAAAATTCGTCGTGAAGGGCCTGCGCGAGGGCCAGGCCGCCGCGATTCAGGAGGAGCGCAACGCCGCCAACGTCCGCACCGTCGCCGCCATCGATGCCTTCGGCAATCCCGCCGCCGCCATCGGCGAGATGCTCCAGCGCCTGCCTGGTGTCTCGGTCGACGGCAGCGGCGGCGAGGTCGGCGCGATCTACATCCGCGGCATGACGCAGGATTTTTCCTCGCTCCTCGTCGATGGCTCGCAGATCGCCGTCTCCGGCGGCACCGCGATCAGCAACGGCAACGTTTACTTCGGCCAGGTCAGCACCGGCACCCTCGCCTCCGCCGAAATCATAAAATCCCCGACGCCGGACATGGATGGCAACGCCATCGCCGGCTACATGAACCTCCGCACCAAGCGCGCCTACGACCGCACGCCCGGCCGCCTGATCTCGCTCACCGCCGGCACCGCGTGGGCCGAGAGCTACGAGCACCGCAGCGTGCCCTACAAGGATCGCCCCGAGCTCGACCTGCTCAACGTGAGCTACTCCGACGTTTTCTCCCTCTTCGGCGGAAAAAACAATCTCGGCGTCGTCGGCACGTTTCAGCGCAACATCGGCAACGGCCTCATCACTGAGGTCGGCCCGCGTCAGGCCGCCGCCGCGCAGACGGGTTTCTTCGTCGCCGCCGTGAATCCGAACGAGCCCCTCCAGCGCGCCTATGGTGCCGGCCAGTGGGGCGGTCTCGGCAAACAGTCGCCCTCGCTCAACCTCGGCCTCAACGCCGACTACAAGCTCAGCCCCGACACCACGCTGTCCTTTAAGAGCACCTACAGCCGCGTGAAACGCCGCAGCGGTTCTTCGCCGTCGTATTTCCGTTGGAAACTCACCACGACCGCCGCCGCCGCCAATTTCGTCCCCGGCTCCACCTACGAAAACCTCGAGGCCCGCAACGGCACCGTCGATCTCGAGTCCGTGCTCTACATCCGCGAGAGCGAAAGCACGACGCTCTCCGGTGGCATCGAGCAGCGTCTCTTCGGTGGCAGCGGCAAACTCAGCGTCGATTTCAACTACTCCAAGAATCGCACCCTATATCCCCAGCTCAACCAACTCTTCGCCCGGCTCACCGGCGTGAGCTGGCGGCTCGACCGTCGCGGTCACGGCGACTGGGATCCCGCCGTGATTCAGACCGGCGGCCCCGACTGGACCAATCCCGTCAACTACGCCGTCCGGCCCGATTCGCAGCTCATCTCCTACTCTGCGCCCGCGCAGCGCTGGGGCGGGCGCGCCGATTTGGAAAACACGTTCGCCACCACGATTCCGCTCACGCTCAAGATCGGCGTGAAGCAGGCGGGCTTTTACCAGAAGGCCAATCGAGACCTGAACTACTACACCTACGCCGGCCCCGCCACCACGGTCCCCACCGGCGGCATCACGCCGTGGGTCGGCAATCCGATGCGCATGTCGGGCGGCCGCTACGGTCCGTTCCCGTTTCTCCAGCTTCCACAGACGGGCCTAACCGGCGATGTCTGGGCCAACTCCGCCAATTGGACGCAGTCCGCCGCCGACGTCTGGAACACTCTCTACCAATCGCGCGTCAACGACGCCGAGTTTGACGAGACCATCAACGCCGCCTACCTGCAGGGCAGCCTCAGGTTTCACCGCCTCCGCGTCCTCACCGGCCTCCGCGTCGAACAGACCGAGACCCGCGGCACGAACTTCCTCCGCGTGTCCAACGCGACCAACAACAACCTCGCCACCGCCACGCCCGCGGTGAACGCCGCGCGCGCCCTCGACAACTTCCGCGGCAAAGTCACCGCCGGCACCAGCTACAACAACACGTTTCCCGGCCTCCACCTCGTTTACGATGTCGCACAGGACGTGCAGGCCCGCGCCAGCTACTCGAAGTCCATCAGCCGCCCGCCCCCGCTCAACCTCCTCCCCACGCTCGTGCCCAACGAGACCAACCAGACGATCTCCGGTGGCAACCCCGACCTGAAGCCCTACACCTCCGACAACTTCGACGTCACCGTCGCGAAATATTTCACCGGCATCGGCCAGCTCTCCGCCGGCGTTTTCCTGAAACAGATCACGAATTATTTTCGCACGTTCCAGTCCACCGTGCCCGCCGGCACCGACAACGGCTTCGGCGGCGACTACGCCGGCTGGACCCTCACGCAGAATCGCAACATCGGCTCCGCCCGCATCCGCGGCATCGAGCTCAACCACCAGCAGCAATACACGTTTCTTCCCGGCGCCCTGCGCGGCCTCGGCTCTTTCGCCAACTTCACCTACCTCGACACCAAGGGCGACTTCGGCTCGGCGGCGACCACCACGCGCCTGCCGAATCTCACGCCCCGCAGCGCCAACGCCGGCCTTACGTGGCGCGGCTACGGCCTCGATCTGCGCGTCATGATGAACTATCGCAGCGCGTTTTTCCGCAGCTCCACCTCCGGCAATTTCGGGTCCGGCGCCGGCGTCGTCCCCGGCACGATGCTCTACGATGTCTTCCAACACGCGCGCACGCTCTGGGATTTCAAGGCGCAGTATAACCTCAGCCGCACGACCAGCCTTTTCTTCGACATCTACAATCTGACGAACGACTGGACGAACAACGACTACGTCCACGCCTTCGGCCGCGAAATCCCGAGCTACGCCGCCGGCGCCGGCACGAGTTTCAAACTCGGCGTGACGACGCGGCTGTGATCCCGCTCGCCACCGACCTAGTAACCGCGAGCGCCAGCGAGTGGACGAATCGCAGCAAATCATTCGACAGCGCCGGGCCTTTCCTCAACAAACAGCATCGCAAGTCAACCGCCTGACCATGTCATGCGAGGCCACCATTCACTCTGACAGCAGCTAGGAAAGCGCTGATTAATTATCGCCGAAGGTTTTGCTAATCGCGCAGTGACTAATTTTCGCGGCAAACCGGCTGTGTGCAGCTGAATATCTGCCCGTAAGAGGCTTTGATTTTTTCGGTTTCCAACTGCATCGAATTAA
>JANXSC010000429.1 GCA_025352845.1 Opitutaceae bacterium | reverse complement strand
CTTCCCTCGCCTCCCGCACACCCAGAAAACCTGCAAACACTCTCACGCGCACAAGTCCCTCATCGAAAATAACCGTCCTCGCTTCCCACCGGCGTAAATCTTCCTCCGCCCCGCCGCCTTCAAGTCCGACGGGCTGCCAGTTGGGGTTCCACTTGTCGGAATTTTTCAGGATGTGATATTGGAAAAAACGCGAGGCCCCCGAGGGGGCATGGCCGTAAGTCTGAATCGGTTGGTCGGCCCACTCGCCGGTCAGACCGAGCTGGCCCCAGGTGCGGATATTTTTTTCCGGGCCACGCGCATCCTCGGGCGACCACTTGAAACCGCGCAGCCCGCCCGTGCGCTCCGCGCCGAAAATCCCGTCGAGCTGCGCGAGCGTGAGGCGCGCGAGCGGATTCTTCTCGTGCATGAAAATCACCACGCCCGGCGAGCGACCCTCGGTGTCGAAGGTGCCACTCGCGACCGTGATGGCCATCGCGTGGTAGCCATAGACTTCAAAAAACCCGAGTGTCTCCGTGAGCGCGGGCTCCGAGCCGTCGGGCGCGAGATCGGTCACGCCGGTGATGAGCGCGGGGAACGCGGCGTCGCTCGTCGGCAGCGTGTCGGTAAACGTGACCGGCCGGGTGGAATTTTTGGAACGAGGTTTCCCAGCGCTGGAGCAGACCCGCGTAGGCGTTGCCGTAATTGCGGATGGAGCCGGATATTTTTTCGGCGGGCAGCGCGTAGGGCGGGAGTGCGGAGAGGTCGAACTCGGCGGCGGGGACGAAAGTCGAAAGGACAAAAAAAACAAGCGCGCCACCCGGCACCCCGCTTGTCATTCTGAGCGCAGCGAAGAATCCTGATCGATTTGGATTACGATTTGCGCGTGCGAATCTCCTGCTGGATTCTTCGCTGCGCTCAGAATGAAAAACTTTGCTGAACAACGGACGGCATATGGCAATGCCCGCACTCATTCGAGTTTCTTGAGCTGCGCGCGGCTCACTTCGGCGGTGAGCGGGAGGTATTTGCCGTCGCGCATGATCTCGGCCTGGCCGTCGCGGCTCACGATGAAGCGGAGATACTCGCGCACTTTCGGATCCATCGGCTTGCCCGCTTTCGCGTCGGCGTCGACGTAGGCATAGATTTCGTCGTGGAACGGATATTTGCGGCTGCGAATATTCTCAAGGGTGTAGGCGTGGGCGGGGCCGTCGGACTTCTCGGCGACTTCGAGCAGTTTGCATTCCGCAGGCAGATTCGCGCCGACCGGCGAGGCGACGTAGGCGATGCCGTAGCGGTCTTTTTTCAAATCGTCGTTGAGGCCGCGCTTGAGCGCGCCGAAGCCCATCGACGCGCCGGCCGTGTTGGGATCGCCGACGTAGTTGGCGTAGATGCGCAGGCGCTCGTTCCATTTGTCGCTGCCCTGGAGGATGCGGTCGGAAAACGTGCCGGCCTGACTGTAGCGCTGGTTGAGACCGTAGGGCATGATCTCCCTGTCGGCCCACTCACCGGTGAGGCCGAGCTGGCCCCACTTGCGGATATTTTTTTCGGGGCCCCGGGAAAACTCGGGGTGCCAGTCGGTGCCGACCCAGCCGCCAAGGCGTTCCGCGCCGAAAATTCCGTCGAGCTGATCAAAGGTGATTTTCGTGAGCGGGTTGTCTTTGCTGACCACGATGCCAAAGGCGGGATTCCAGCCGGTGACGTTGTAGGAGCCGGTCGCGACGATGATCTCAAGCGGGTCGTGATTCTTGTAGCGCTGAAAAAGCTGCAACTCCTCAGTCTTAATCTTGCGGCTGATGCCGAGGTCGCCGACGTCGAGGGTGAGCGCGGGAATCGCGGCGCGCGTGGTCAGCATGTGATACTCGAGTTTGACGCCGGGATGAAATTTCTGGAACGCCTTCTCCCAGTAGTCGCCGACGTTGCCATCGACGATGTAGTTGCTGCCCCAGAGACGGATGGTGCCGGAAACTTTTCCCTTGGGCACGTAGGCGGGCAGATCGGAGAGGTCCCACTGGTCGGCGGGATAATAAGCCTTCTTGCCCTTGGCGATGAGACCGTCGGCGCGCGCCTTCTGCATCGCGAGGCCGGTGGAGGCTTTTTCGGTTTGGGCCGCAAGCGCGGCCGCGCACGCGACGGTGGCGAGAAGGGCGGTCGAAACTTTCATGGTGAAAAACGGGGAGACGGTGAGGGCGTAGCGCAGTCAGCCTGACCGCGTTGTGGGGGAAAAGCACGGTCAGGCTGACCGTGCTACGAGCGGGAGGGTGGCATTCACTCGAGTTTCTTGAGCTGCTCGCGCACGACGGTCGCCGGGAGGGGCAGATATTTTGCGTCGCGCTGCACGGCGTCCTGACCCTCGCGGCTGAGCACGTAGCGGACAAACTCGTCCACCTTCGGATCCACGGGCTCGCCGGGCTTGCGGGCGAGGTAGAAGTAAACCTCGTCGGGTAGCGGGTAGCTGCGGTCGCGCAGCGTCGCGAGATTGAGCGGCACGTAATTCTTCGAGCCGCGCGGCGCGATGGCGACGAACTTCACGTCGGGCGTGAGAAATCCGAAACCCGAGTAACCGATGCCCGAGCGATCCTTCGCGATGGCGTCGGTCACCTGCTTGGCCTCGAGCTCGGTGGTGCCGTCGGCGTTTTTGTAGTTGGTGAATTCGTGGAGGTTTTCGTTCCACTTGCCGCCGCCCTGAAACACGTGGCGCTCGAAGGTGCGCGGGATGTGGTAGAACAGATTGTAGCCGTAAACCTGAATCGGTTTGCTCGCCCACTCGCCGGTCGCGGCGAGCTGGCCCCAGGTGCGGAGATTTTTTTCCGGGCCGCGCGCGACGCCCGTGTCCCAAGTGTTGTGGACAAACGCCCCCGCGCGCTCCGCGCCGAAGATCCCGTCGAGCTGCTCGATGGTGAGCTGCGTAATCGGGTTGTCCTTGTGGACGAAGATACCGAGCGCATAGCTCCAGCCGGGGACGTTGAGGCTGCCGGTGACAACGTTGATTTCGGTCGGGTGATAATTTTTGTGCCGCTGAAACAGCAGAATCTCGTCGGGCGTCGCGTGGCGGCTCGGCCCGATGTCGGCAGTGCCAAACGTGAGCGATGGCATCGCCGCGAGCGTCGTCTTCAAATCCCAGTCGAAGGCGACGCCGGGGTGGAATTTCTTGAACCCCTCCTCCCACTGCGCCGCGAGCGAGCAGTCGGTGAAGTAGTTCGATCCCTTGAGCCGGATCGTGCCGGTGACCTTCTGCTGCGGCGTGTAGACCGGCAGTTCGGCGAGATCCCAGCGCTCGTTGTAGTAGGTCGCGGCGCCGCGCTTTTTCAGCTTATCCTCGCGGCCCTTCTGAACCTCGAGGGCGTCGCGGATCTGGGCGGTGGCGAAGACGGCGGTGGCGAGAAGCACCGGGAGAAAAAGAATCTTTGGGTTCATCGGACAATGGCAGTCATTCTGAGCGAAGCGAAGAATCCACTTGGAAACTCGCAACCTGAAGCGGTTTCGAAAGTTCTGCTGGATTCTTCGCTTCGCTCAAAATAACAGGAGCGAAACTCAGTCGAGTTTCTTGAGCTGCTCGCGGAGGTAGTCGGCGTTGAGTGGATAATAGTAGCCGACCCTTGCGATGATCTCCTGGCCCTCGCGGCTGAGCACGAAGCGCATGAACTCCCGCGCGCGCGGATCGAGCGGGCGGCCGGGGGCCTTGTTCACATAGAAGTAGGCGTCGCGGATCAACGGGTAGGTGCGGTTGGCGACGTTGTCGGGCGTGAGCGCGACGGACGCGCCGCCGCCGCGCGGCGAGACTTTCAGCACCTTGAGATCGGGATAATCTTTCACGTGCATCAGCGCCGCGATGCCGATGGTGAATTTGTCCTGCGCGAGTTTTTCCAGCGGGCGCACGCTGTCCACTTTCGCGCCATTCGCGTCGGGCGACGCCTGCTTCGTCTCGACATATTCCATGAAGTTGCCGTTCCACTTGTGCGACCAGGCGAAGAGCTGGCGCTCGATCGCGACGGCGAAGCCGGGCGCGCAGTAGCCAAACGTCATGATTTCCCTGCCGGCAAACTCGCCCTTCA
>JANXSC010000378.1 GCA_025352845.1 Opitutaceae bacterium | reverse complement strand
TCAGCTTGGCTTTCATTATACGTCAGGTGGGGCATTCGACCTCATCCTTGAACCCGCCCCGGCAGCGACAGCGCAGAAACCGTAAGATAATCCAAAGCAGTGACGCTTCCAGCGCTGATCAAACTACCGTGCCCGGCGCCTTCGCGATTAAATGCTACAATCTTGTTTCCGTAGGACGACGCCGTTGTGACGGTGCTGAGGGCCGATGCGCTCGAATTCCAATACAAGCTGAGCGAACTGCCGGTATCGACCAATCTCACGGTGTAGTAGGTATTCCGGGCGAGGGCGATCGTGCCTGTCGCGAGCACCGCGCCGTTGTCTTCCAACGCAATGTTTCCGTTCAGGTTCCCGGCGTCTTCCTGAAGGCGAAACGAAACTCCAACGCCCTTGGCCCCATAGCCATTCGAGTTGAATTGCCCGGCCCGCGTATAAACCCGAAAACTGTCGTAAGAACCGCCGGTAAATGCGAAGCTGAAGGTGACTTCAATCGGCGTGGAGTAGCTCGCAACTGAGACGATACCGCCTCCATTGCTAAGGGCCAAACTTCCAGACGCAACGGAAACACCGGAATCCGAAAATGGTATTGAGGATGTCCAATTCGACGAACTGAGACTGGATCCACTGAATTGCTCGTTCAGTAACGATTGAGCCGACGCTGAGGAAGCCAGCGTTGTCAGCGCTGCGCAGAGAGAAAGAATTCCCGACTTCGCATTCATCGCGACGTAAAATAAACGAAACACGTTCAGCGTTGCGCCAGCTCGCGCGCGGTGCGCGCCGACTTCGCCGCAAAAAACGTCTCAGTCGTGCGGCGCAAATGTTCACGGCGTTGCACTGGCGTCATCGTCGCCAATCGTTTCCCCGCGGCAATCCGCCAGCGGTGGGACGCCGCCACGGCGTCAAAGCTCTTGGTTTTCGTGGCCATGGATGAGGAAAGTTGGCGCGATGATGCGCACAGACCCGGACTTCAGCGATGCGCCAGCTCGCGTCCGGGCTTGGCTGAGGATGCTGCGGGCCAATCTTTCAGACTACGGTTCAGAAACGCGATTTGCTCATCGGCGGTCATCTTGTTCAGCAGCCGACTCGTCGTTCGCCGCCAGCGGCGCGACTCCACCACCGCATCAAAGGTCTTTTTCTTCGTGGCCATGGATCAGGAAGGTTGGCGGCACAATGCGCAGGGGCGGGTAGCCCTGCAAGACATTCACCGCATTGAAGGCGGACTCGCGCCGGACGTTGGCCAGATGCTTGAAATTCCAACTCACGAGGTAATCGAACCGTGATACCGAGCAGAGCGCCGCATGGCGCGCGTCGTCCGTGGAATCGGGCGGCACGACTTTGTTGGCGAGGTAGTGTCCGGCCAGTTCCAGCGCCTCGGCGGTCATGGGCAGAACGTCAGCCGGGGCAAAGGTCTCGCGCATGAGTCTGCGCATAGATTCGGGTGCGCGGGAAATTTCCTGATCGACGAGCACTGAAGAAACAAAACGAAAGCGCCCCGCTTCCATCTGCCGCCACAGCGCCCGCGTGTCCGCCATGAAATCGACATCGAAATAGCCGCCGATCACCGAGGTGTCGAGGTAGAGCGACAGCGCGTGCATCGCCGAATGTTTGGCGAGTTGATCGGCGGCGGTCGAGTCGCGAACAGTATCTGATGATTTTCCAAACCTCCTCACCGGCTACGCGCTCTACGACTTGATGCGGTAGCGGAAGGTCGCCCGTGCCGCATCACCGGCCGCTCCCGCCAAGCGACGTGGCTTGCCGGCTCAACTGCTTCTCCAGACTCCCGCATACGAGTTCGCATAGTTTGACGATCGACGGATCCGCGATCGCGTAGAACACCTGCAGGCCCTCCTTTCGCCGCGAGAGAATGTGCGCGTGCATGAGCGTTTGCAGATGGCGCGAGACGTTGGCCTGCGTCCCGCCGGTTTCCTCCACAAGAGCGTTCACATTCATCTCCCCCGCAAAGAGGGCCTGAATCAGCCGCAGTCGCATCGGTTCGGCCAGCACGGCAAACCGCCGCGCCACCAGCTCGAGTGCTTCATCGGAAAGAGGTTTCATTTTCGCCATGCCGCGCAGTGAACCGAAGCTTGACCCTTAGGCAAGCATATGCGTGTATGCTCATATTTAACAGCCTTTGTCTCCTCATGAAAATCGACTCCCTTATCCGCCTCCTCGCCGGTTCCGTCACCCTCGTCGGCGTTGCCCTCACGTATTTCGTCAGCCCGTGGTGGCTGCTCGTGCAAACCTTCGTGGGTCTCAATCTCATTCAATCCGTCTTCACCGGGTTCTGCCCGCCGAGTCTTATCCTCCGCCGGCTTGGCTGGCTCGGCGACGACGGGATCATCCATTGGGGCGGCCGGAAAACGGGCGTTTGATTCAACGTGAAACTCCATCGCCCCCACTTTCCCCTCGCCCTGGCCGTGGTTTTGGCCGGTTGCTCCCGCCCGGAGCCGAAGGTAGCCGAAACGCTGCCGACCGTGTCAGTCCGAATTGCGGCGGTGCAACGCGAGACACTGCCTGCGGTCATGGAAACGAGCGGCACCGTCCGCGCCGTTCAGCGCGCCACTCTTGCGGCCAAGGTCGGCGGTGCCATCACGAGCGTGCCGTTCACCTTCGGTCAAACCGTCAAGGAGGGCGACGTCTTGCTGACCATTTCCGCCGTTGAGCTGACGGCCCGGGTTTCCCAAGTCCGCGCCCAACTCCTCCAGAGCGAACGCGAGCTCGCCCGCGAGCGCACGCTTCAAACCTCCGGCGCCGGCACACTTGACGCCGTCAAGTCACTCGAAGATCGCCTCGCCCAGTCGCAGGCGGCGGTGCGGGAAGCGGAGTCGATGAACACCTACGCCACGATTCGCGCGCCCTTCGCCGGCGTGATCGCCAAAAAGCACGTCGAGGTCGGGGACTTTGCCTCACCCGGCGCGCCGCTCCTTCAACTGGACGGCCGGGATGCCTTCGAAATCGAAGTTGGCCTGCCCGAATCTCTCGCCACTTCGCTCGCGGTCGGCGCGACGCTCGAAGTCTCTTTACCTGACGCACCCGCGCGATTCCGCGCCACGGTTGCCGAACTTTCCTCCGCCGCCGATCCGGCTGCCCGCACGACTACGGCAAAGCTCGCCGTCCCCACCGGCACGAGTGTGCGCTCCGGACAATTTGTGCGCGTGTTCGTGCCCGGCCCATCGTCCCCGGCGCTCCTTGTTCCGTCTTCCGCCATTTCACCCTTCGGTCAGATGGAACGTGTGTTTGTCGTCGGCGAAAAGAACCGCGCCTCACTCCGACTCGTGAAGACCGGCGCCGTATTCGGCGACCGCACCGAAATCGTCTCCGGTCTCGACGCCACCGAGCGCGTCATCATCGCCCCGGCTGCGACGCTCCGCGACGGACAGCCGCTCTCGTTCAATCCGTGAGCAGCACGTCGGAAAATTCCTCTCTGGGTAAAGCGCATCGCCCGGGTCTCGCCGGTCGACTGGCCGGGATGTTTGCGCAATCGAAGCTGACGCCGATCGCTGTCATCGCATCCGTCCTGCTCGGGCTCTTCTCGGTGCTGATGCTCCCGCGCGAGGAAGAACCGCAAATCAAGGTGCCGATGGTCGACGTCTTCGTCGGCATGCCGGGTGCCACAGTGCGCGAAGTCGAAAATCGCGTCACGCGCCCGTTGGAAAAACTCCTGTGGGAGATTCCCGGCGTCGAATATCTCTACTCCACGTCCAGCCCCGCCGCCTCGTTGGTGATCGTGCGCTTCAAGGTCGGCACGGACAGCGAGGCCGCGCTCGTCCGCCTCAACCAAAAGCTCCAAGCCAACTTCGACCGCATCCCTTCCGGCGTCACGCCGCCACTCGTGAAGCCGCGTAACATTGATGACGTGCCCGTGCTCGCGCTCACGTTACACAGCGCGACCCACGATCATCTCACGCTGCGCCGAATTGCGGCCCAACTCGACGACGCGGTGAAATCCATCCCGCAAGTCGCGGAGACCACGCTCATCGGCGGCACCCGCCGGGCCGTGCGCGTCGCGCTCGATCCCGCCGCCCTCGCCGCGCGCCGCTTGAGCGCCACCGATCTGATTCCGCTGCTCCAGCAGGCCAATCGACCGGCGCACGCCGGCTCGCGGCCCTTCGCCAACACCGAGTTTCTCCTCGAAACCGGCCGCTTCCTCCGCGACGCCGCCGACATGGGAGCGGTCGTGGTCGGAGTAAGCGAGAATCGCCCGATCTACCTCCACGATGTCGCGACCATCACCGACGGCGCCGAGGAGCCCGCCAACTATGTGCTCCATGGCGACGCTCGCTCCGCCGATCTTGAAGCCGCGGTCACGCTCAGTCTCGCGAAGCGCCCCGGCGCTAACGCCACCGACGTCGTCAACACCGTCCTCGCCAAGGTCGTCTCGCTCCGCGGCTCGCTGCTGCCCGCCGACGTGAACGTCACCGTCACGCGCGACTACGGCCACACCGCCGCGGAAAAAAGCAACGAGCTCCTCCTCCACATGGGCATCGCCGTCTTCGGCGTCGCGATTCTGATCCTCGTGTTTCTCGGCTGGCGCGAATCGCTCGTCGTGCTCCTCGCGATCCCGACGACGCTCGCGCTCACGCTCCTCGTTTTCTACCTCTACGGTTACACGCTCAACCGCATCACGCTCTTCGCGCTGATCTTCTCCATCGGCATCCTCGTGGACGACGCTATCGTCGTTGTGGAAAACATCGTCCGCCACCTCCGTCTCCCCGGCGGCGAAAACAAAACTCTCACCCAAGTTGCCCTCGAAGCCGTGGACGAAGTCGGCAACCCCACGATCCTCGCCACGTGGGCGGTGATCGCTGCAATTCTGCCGATGGCCTTTGTTGGTGGATTGATGGGCCCCTACATGCGCCCGATTCCGATCGGCTCCACGGCGGCGATGCTGTTCTCCATCGCCATTGCATTCACGATCACCCCGTGGGCCGCGATCCGCGTGCTCAAGCGCCGCGCCGGTTCGCTCGCCGGCACGGAAAATCAGCACACGGCTGCGCCGTCGGATTGGTTCACGCGTCTCTACCACCGCGTGATGGAGCCGCTCCTCGACCGGCCGCGCGCACGCTGGGCCTTTCTGGCGACCATCGCCGTGCTGCTGCTCGGCTCGATCACCTTCGTGTTCACCGGTCTCGTCACGATCAAGATGCTGCCCTTCGACAACAAGTCGGAGTTTCAGATCGTCCTCAACACCGCGGAGGGCACGACGCTGGAGCAGACCACGCGCATTGCCCGTGAGATGGCCGACGCGATCCGCACCGCGCCCGAAGTCCGCGATTTCCAAATCTACGTCGGCACCGCCGCGCCGTTTAACTTCAACGGTCTCGTGCGCCACTCCTATCTCCGCCGCGGCCCCAACGTCGCCGACATCCAGGTCAACCTCGTCGGCAAAGCCGAACGCTCCGACCAAAGCCACGCCATCGCAAAACGCCTTCGCCCCCTCGTCGCCACCATCGCAAAAAAATACGGTGCCGCCGTTGCCGTCGCCGAAGTCCCGCCCGGCCCGCCCGTGCTCCAATCCATCGTCGCCGAAATTTACGGCCCCGACGAGGCGCAGCGTCTCGCCCTCGCGCGCGAAGTCCGCGGTATCATGGAGCGCACCAAGGGCATCGTGGACATCGACTGGTATGTCGAAGACGAGCAGCCGAAAATCCGCTACGTCGTCGATCGCGCCAAGGCCGCGCAGCACGGCGTGAGCGAAGCTGCCATCGCTCGCACCCTCACCCTCGCCGCACAGGGCGCGGCCGTCGATCTCCTGCACGCCGTCAACGAGCGCGAGGATGTGCCGATTCTCTTCGAGTTACCCGCCACTAAACGCTCGCAACCCGAGGCGCTCCTCGCGCTTCACGTGCGTGCCGACCTCCCGCCCTCCGCCTACGATTTTTCCGCACCGCTCGTGCCACTCTCCGAGTTGGTCCGCGTCGAGCGCACCCTCGGCGAGCGCCATCTCTACCGCAAAAACCTGAAGCCCGTCACCTACGTCACCGCCGATGTCGCGGGTGCCGTCGAAAGCCCCGCCTACGCGATGTTCGGGATCGACCGCGCGATTCGCGCGCTCGACGCGCGCAAATTCGGTGCGACGGAAGCCACGCTCCCGATCTACCACCTCAACGTCCCGCTCGACGATCAGGCGCCCGCGCTCAAGTGGGATGGCGAGTGGCACATCACGCTCGAAGTCTTTCGCGATCTCGGCCTCGCCTTCGCCGCCGTCCTCGTGCTCATCGCGATGCTGATGGTGGGCTGGTTCAAGAGTTACGTGACGCCCCTCGTCGTCATGGCCGCGATTCCGTTTTCCTTGATCGGCATCTTGCCGGCGCATTGGGCGCTCGGCGCGTTTTTCACCGCGACCTCGATGATCGGTTTCATGGCGGGTGCCGGCATCGTCGTGCGCAACTCAATCATCCTCGTCGACTTCATCGAGCTGCGCCGCGCCCACGGATTGCCGCTGCGCGACGCCGTAATCGAGGCGGGAGCGGTCCGCTTCCGTCCGATGCTGCTCACCGCGCTCGCGGTCGTCGTCGGCGCGAGTGTCATTCTCGCCGATCCCATTTTCCAAGGCCTCGCCGTCAGCCTGATGTTTGGCGAGATCGCCTCGCTGCTCATCAGCCGTATGGCGGTGCCCGTGCTTTATTTCATGGCCAACCGGCGCAACGCCACCCGTGTGTCATGAATCTCCTGAAGTTCATCAAAGCCCAATTCCGGAGCGTCGCCCGATTCTCTCCGACGGAGTGCGCCGCCCGAGTCCGCGCCGGTGACGCGATCCTCGTTGATGTCCGCCAGCCCAACGAATGGGTCGCGGGTGTCGCCGACCGCGCCGTGCTCCTTTCCCTCGCCGATCTCACGGGGAAACGTGTTCGTTGGAAACCGTTTCTCGCCACGCACGACGGCCGTGAACTCCTGCTCTACTGCGGTGCCGGCGTCCGCTCCGCGATGGCGGCGAAAATCTTGGCCGCCGAGGGTTTCAAGACGGCCAACGCCGGTGAGTTTCCCGAATGGGTCGCGGCCGGTTGGCCGGTGATCCCGCCTGAAACCGCCCAGAGCCAACGCTCGCGCTGATCGCGCCACCGCCCCGCCCACTCTTGTTCGCAACCTCAACCGCAACTACGTTCACCCATGAAAACAAACATCGGATCCATCGACCGCATCGTCCGCATCATCGCCGCCCTCGGAATTTTTGGAGCCGGTTACTATTTCAAAAGCTGGTGGGGCCTGGTCGGATTTCTTCCGCTGCTAACCGCTATCGTCCGCTTCTGTCCGGCCTACCTGCCGTTCGGAATTTCCACCTGTGCAGCGACTAAAAAATAGTTCGCCCACTTCTCCGCAATCCGATTGCCGCCCGCGATCAACCGCTCATTTTCCATCCCATGAAATCCCTCCGTTCCCTGTTTCTCCTCCTCGCTAGTGCAGTAATGGTCTCCGCCGCCGAGGCGCCTAAGACCGCCCCCAAGGACGCCGCCAAGCTCGTCGCCGAGGGGAAGGCCGTGCTGGTCGATTGTCGCGAGACACCCGAGTGGGCCGAGTCCGGCGTGGCCGCGCCCGCCGTGCTGCTGCCGAAAAGCGATTTCGACGGTGATAAGAAAAAGTGGAACGAATTTCTCGCGCAGAATCAGGGCAAGCAGATCATCGTTTACTGCCGCTCGGGCGGGCGG
>JANXSC010000365.1 GCA_025352845.1 Opitutaceae bacterium | reverse complement strand
GTGAAATCAAGCGTGTGCTTCGCCGCTACGATTTTGATTCACCGAGCACGCCGGTTTTCGGAATCTTCGAAGTATTTAAGCGCCTCTATGATCGAAATAACCCTGATATGAAACTCGGGATCTATGTTTTCGGCGACGAATTTAACAGCAGCCAGGGAATACTCACCGGCGATGGATCTGCCGACAGCGTAATTCGGAAACTCGACGAGCTGAACCCCGCCGACGAACTTGGCAATCGGCGGGTCGTGATCAACGCCGTCGGGTTTCCCACCACCATCCGCTACCAGTTTTCGATGGGCAACACGGGGCTGCGCTTTGCGAACCTGATGCGCACCGTGTGTTATCTCCACGGCGGCGCATTTATCGCATTGCAAGACCTGTGAGGTGGTAGCCTTGCCGAGCATTTTCCTCGCCACCGAGTTGCTTGGCAGCGGTCGATTCGCTTTCAAAGATCCGGAGTGGTTGCTGGCTCTGGCCGTGTTGCCGCTGCTGGCATCGTTGCGCGCCCGTCGCAAAGTGCCGGTTTTGGTGGTGACGTTCGAGTCGCGCGTCTGACGGGCGGCCAATCTTTTCGCATTTCGGATGTCGGCACGGCGGAGGCCGCCTTCCAAGCGATCGACAAAACCAACAAAATCGAATTTCAGGCCAAGTCGTATCTCCTCACCCCGGAGCTTTCCCATCGCCTATCGGCGTGGGCCTGTTGTCCAAGCTGGCCGCCGGAATGATGTTTCGGGGCAGTTAATTCCCCAGGGCGAAAACCAAGGCGTTCGCGTCACAATTTCCCGCTCGCCGGCGGTGGTGCTTGCGCTCTGCCTGCTAAGAAGCCCGATTCATCGCCTGATGATCCCCGTCCACCCCCACTCCGAATCGAAGCGCGGCCCGCTTTGGATTGAGGGCGCGATCGTCTTCGGCGGTGCCGCCCTGATTTTCGGCGGCGCCGAGGTGGCGATCGCATGGCATCAACCGCTCCGCCAAACCGTCGAGATCGATCTCTCGGCCTGGGCGCTGCCCAAATACGCCCTCTTCTCCCTCGCCCGCGGCTGGATCGCTTATTTTTTCTCGCTCCTCTTCACGCTGGTCGTCGCCTCGTGGGCTTACTACGACGAACGCGCCCGGCGGTTTGTGCTTCCCGCCCTTGATGTGCTGCAAAGCATCCCCGTCCTCGGATTTCTGCCGGGACTGGTCCTCGCGTTGGTCAGCCTGTTTCCGCACAGCAACACCGGGCTCGAACTGGCGTGTGTGCTCATGATTTTCACGGGGCAGGTCTGGAACATGACCTTCAGCTACTACGATTCGTTGCGCGGCGTGCCCGCGGATTTTCGGATGCTCAGCCGACTCTACGGGTTCAAATGGTATCACCGCTTCCTCAAGGTCGAGCTGCCGTTCGGGGCGCAGGGGCTGCTCTACAACAGTATGGTTTCGATGGCCGGCGGGTGGTTTTTTCTCAGCATTACCGAGGCCTTCAAACTCGGGGATCAGGATTTCCGGCTGCCGGGCATCGGCTCCTACATGAGCGTGGCGATCGAGCGCGGCGACGTGCAGGCGCAGATTTTGGGGATCATCGCGATGGGCGTTGTGATTGTCGTGGTTGACCGCCTGATCTGGTGGCCGTTGGTCGTGTGGTCGCGCAAATTCAAGCTCGACGATTTCGGCACGGGTGCCGCGGAGCAGTCGAAGATGGAGCGCTGGGTCGCCCGCTCGCGCGCGCTGCAAAAATTCTCCGCGTTTTTCGGCCGGCAGTATCAGCGGTTCGTCGCGCCGCCCCGGCCTCCGCTCCAACCCGGTTCATCGGCTGAATCGCCCGACCGACCGCGGTGGCTGGGCCGCGGTTTGTATTACCTGCTCATCGGCTCGATCGTCGTCGGCGCGGCCTGGGGAATGTTCCGGCTGGCGTTACTGATGGGGCGCGTGACGGCCGGCGATTGGACGGAAATTCTCAGCGGCACCGCGCTGAGTTTTCTCCGCGTCATTGCGGCGGTCACGCTCGGCACGTTGTGGACCGTGCCACTGGGCGTGTGGATTGGACTCAATCCCAAATTATCGGGCCGGCTCCAGCCTTTCATCCAATTTGTGGCGTCGTTTCCGGCGCCGATGATTTACCCGTGGATCTTGACGCTCGTGCTCCTCGTCGGCGGGAGCCTGCAATGGGGCGCGGTCCCGCTCATCATGATGGGGACGCAATGGTATATCCTCTTCAACGTGGCCGGCGCGGCGGCGGCCATCCCCAACGATATCGTGAGCTGTGCCGAGCTGCTGCGGCTGCCGCGCTGGCAGCGCTGGAGGCAATTCCTGCTGCCCGCGATTTTTCCGGGGCTCGTGACCGGCTGGATTACCGCGGCGGGCGGCGCCTGGAATGCGACCATCGTTTCCGAATCGGTGCATATCGGGGACAAGGCGTATCAGGCAACCGGCCTCGGCGCGTTGATCAGCCGCGCGACTGACGACGGCAATTTTCCCAAGCTCGCCGCCGCCGTCTTGGTCATGGCGTTCATCGTCGTCGGGATCAACCGCTTGCTCTGGAGGCGACTCCAAACGTTCGCCAATGACCGCTGTCGCTTCAGCAATTAAACCATGGCCGATCCAACATCCGTCCTCATCGAGCTGCGCCACGTTTCGCACGAATATGCCGCCGGCAGCGGTCAGGAGAGAACGCTTGTCCTCGACGACATCAACCTGACTGTCTCCGAAAACGACGTCATCGCCCTGCTCGGGCCGTCTGGCTGCGGCAAATCCACCCTCATCCGCATCATGGCGGGGCTCGTCACGCCGACTCGGGGAGAGGTGTTTTGGCGCGGCGAACCGCTGTGCGGCGTCTCACCGGGCGTGGCGATGGTGTTTCAGAATTTTGCGCTCTTTCCCTGGCTGACCGTTCGCCAAAACGTGTTGCTGTCGGTCGGCCACCTTCCGCCCGAGGAACAGCAGGCGCGGCTTGAGAAGGCGCTCGCGACCGTGGGCCTGGGCGCATATGAACACTCGCACCCGCGCGAGCTTTCCGGCGGCATGAAGCAACGCGTCGGCATCGCTCGCGCCCTCATTGCAGAGCCGGCCGTGCTGTGCATGGACGAGCCTTTCAGTGCGCTCGACGTGCTCACCGCCGAAACGCTGCGCAATGAAATCGGCCGGCTGATCGCGGATTCAAATCATCCGCTGCGCACCATGGTCATGGTCACGCACAGCGTCGTCGAGGCGGTGTTCTTCGCCACGCGCATCGTCGTGCTCGCCGCGCATCCCGGCTGTGTCGAAGCCGTGCTGCCGGTGGCGCTGCCTTATCCCCGCGATACCGAAGCTCCGGAGTTCCGCGCCATTGTCGCGAATCTCCACGCGCGGCTCACGCGCAGTCATTTGCCCGATGTCGCGGGTGACCCCTCGAAAGTGGTCACCAAGGTCGATGAGAAGCGGCGCCACATCGCACCTGTCTCGCTGCCCTACGTCACGCCGGGCGAAGTGCTCGGGCTGCTCTCGCTGCTCGGCGAAAATGACCGCGATGTATTCGAGCTGGCTGAGCGTCTCGGCAAAGAGTTCGTCGCAGTTGTCTCCGTGCTGAAAGCCGCCGAATTACTCGGGCTGGTCGAAACGCCCGGACAGGATGTGCGCATGACCGCCCTCGGACGCGTGCTCACCGGTGCGACAACGCCGGATCAGCGCCGGCTGATTCGCGAGCAGCTGCTCAAGTTGAAAATTTTCGAGCTACTGACACGGCTGATCCGCGTGCAGGAAAACCAGGTCCTCGCCGAGGAAGATTTACTCCACGAACTGCAAATCGCGCTGCCGCACGAAAAGCCGCGTCCGTTGTTTCGCACCCTGCTGAGCTGGGGACGGTATGCCGAGCTCATCAGCTACGATCAGCGGAAACGATCGATCAAACTCTACGAGGGCCGCCGCCGGGCCGCAGCAATCGCGGCACCGGTTCCGTCCGATAACAAAGGCGGCGCGAATCCCTAAACATCAGGGGCACTCCAGCCGTTGATGCATCGATTCAACCTCCGGCCAGGCACTATGAGAGCATTTCGCCTGGGTCTCGCCGTGTTCGTCGGCACCCACGCGATCCCGGGTGCGCAGGCCCATCTCGTCGGACTCAGCACGGCACAGGGCCAGTTTTTCGGCGACACCTTCGCGCTCACCATTGGCTTCGCTCCCGGGGATGCCCAGCAATTGCTTCCAGAGGAGCATCGACCGAAGGGCCCATGGACACCGGACGGATTTCAATCGGCGAGGGGCTTGCTCCTCTGGCTGGCACCGCAACTCTGGCAGGTTCACGTTGACGGCAAACCGCTCTCCCCGCGCGAAGTGCGCGTCAATCTTTTGCCCGGGGACACCGTGAGTTTTCAGCTCTTGTTTCTTCGACCCCGCGAAGGACGAAAGATTATCTTACGGGCGCTAAAACTGGGCGAATTGCCGCCCAGCCATCGCCAGTTGATCGTGATCGAAAATCAGAGCGGCTCCCAGCGGGTGCAGAAACTGCTCACCGCCCAAGACGACACGCTTGAGTTGGAATTGTCCGCGGAAGGAGCTATCGCAACCAACGCCAAGGATGAAACTTCAGGTAGCACCGGCGGGCCGCAGACGTTTGGGGGCTTTCTCAAACTCGGCGTCGAGCATATCTGGACCGGTTACGACCACCTCCTGTTTCTGTTCGGCCTGCTCGTCGTATGCCGGACGTTTCGCTCCACCGTGGCGATTATTTCGTGTTTCACGCTGGCACATTCGCTCACGCTCGCGCTGGCGACTCTCGATTATGTGAATCTGCCAAGCCGTTTCACCGAGCCCGCCATCGCGGCCTCCATTGTGTTTGTCGGCGTGGAAAATCTCCTCCGACGGGGTGCAGAGCCGCGCGGACGCTGGGCGCTGACCTTCGCTTTCGGGCTGATCCACGGCTTTGGGTTTGCGACTGTGCTGCGCGATTTGGGGGTGGGCGCGGGCGGGAAGGCACTGACCGTGCCCTTGTTCGCATTTAATCTCGGAGTGGAGATCGGCCAGATTGTCATCGCTTCACTGGTTTTGCCGATCGTCTGGCGCTTGCGACAGAATGAGAAGTTCGACCGTCATGGTGTGCCTGCGCTCTCCGCGATCGTGACAGTGGCCGGAGTTTTTTGGTTCTTGGAGCGGACAGTCTTTGCGTGATCGCTCCGACGTCGAGCATGTCGCAACCGCACTACTTTTTCGGTTTCGGCAATTTCGTCCTAAAAATTGGCACCTGCCGCGGCGGGGTCGGCTTGCCCTCGGTGTCCTCAAAGCGCGTCCAGCCCGCGTTGCCGACGAAGAAAAAATCGCCACCCGTCGCGATGCACCCGAGCGACGGCGCGGCCATCGTGATGTGCCCCGACTCGAGCACGACGACCGATGCCACAGCGTCCGCCGCGCCCTCGAGTTCGAGGCGCAGGATGCGGTTCGGCCGCAGGCCATTTTGCACGGCGAGGATTTTTCCATCCGGCTCGAGCGCCAGCCCGTCGAGCCCAATCAGCGATGTGCCCGCCGGAGCCTCCAAGCGCCGCACGCTGCGCGCGGCGAGGTCCACGCGCAAAAGTCCGTTTGCATGATCGGAGACGACCGCGACCTCGCCGGGAAGCAGGACGATTCCCTGGAGCGACAGAAATTCCTCGCTCTCCATGAACCGCTCCAGCGCCGCGCCGCCCGCCGCGAGCCGCCAGAGCGTCGGCCCGCCGCTGTCCGTCACGAAGACCGCCCCATCCGCCGCCACCGCGAGATCGCCGAGCACGTGTGACTGTTGATCGCCGGCGACGCGCACGACCGGAATCGTCCGCCGCACCGCCCCGTTCGCCAGATCGATTTCGGCGAGCGCCGCGGTGCCATCCTGATCCGGCGTGAAGCCTCGCATTGCCGCGACCGCCGAGGTGGCGGCCCAGAGCGTGCCCGCCGCCTCATCGATCGCCAGGCCGAAGACGCCGAGCAAGTCGTCCCCCCCGGGCGTGAAGCGGCGCAGCGCGCCCTCCTTTCCCTCGCGCACCCACACGGCGCGGCCGTTCACGTCGCCGAAAAAAAACTGCCCGGTCTTCTCGCGCCATGCGATCCCCTCGATCAACCCGGTGACTTCGCGCAGCGTGAAACCGATCTCGCCGCCGCCGCGCGGATGCAGGTTGGCCGCGAGCTTCTTTACGACCGCCTGAAAATCTTTTCGCCCGCGAAGGGCCTTAAAGTCGGCCGATTTCTCCACCGGTGAATGCAGCCCGAGTGCGGCCAGCCGATCGAGCGTCGCGACCGCATCAGCGAGGCGATCCGCCGCGACTTGCGCCGCGGCAAGGTTGACCAAAATACGCGGAAAGTCGGGGCGCAATGCCGCCGCCGCTTCCATTTTCTCAAGGTAGGTCGCAACTTCACCTGCATCCCCTGCCGCCGCGCCTTCCCGCGCCAGTTTCATCGCTTCGGCGGCACTGGGCATCGCGTCCGCGCCGAAACCGGCCGCCCTAAAAACCGCGGCTAAAAACAACGGCGCGGTTCGAGAAATAACCCGCCGCACGAATCGCGAGATCGCTGAGCCTTGAAATCCGAACATGCTTACGAGCACGCGAGCGGAGATTCCGGACCCTCGGATAAGAATGAGCCAACGATTCAAAGGCCAAGGATCGCGCGCAGCAGGGCCGTGACCATTTGCAGCGGATTGCCACCGCCACCACTGCCACCACCCGAAGGTCCGCCGCCGGGCGAGCCACCACCTTGCTGGCCACCGCCCTGCTGACCACCGCCGCCTTGCTGGCCGCCACCCTGTTGACCGCCGCCTTGCTGGCCGGACGAACCGCCTTGTTGGCCGCTCTGTCCACCCTGCCCGCCCTGCCCGCCCTGGCCACCGGAGGAGCCGCCTTGCGAGCCACCGCCGGCTGAAGCTACTTTTTGCAGGCCACCTTTGCCCGCACCGACAACCCCGTTCGGATCGTCGCCTTCACCGTCGCCCGTGCCATCGCCGGAGCCGCCGCCTTTTTCCCGCCCTTGCCGCCCTTTTTTCCACCTTTGCCATCCTTGCCCGAGCCGTCGCCGTCACCATCGCCGTCACCGAGACCGGCGATTTTGTCGCCCTTGCCGTCGCCGACTCCGTTTCCCTTGCCGTCTTTGCCGGAACCGTCGGCACCGTCTTTGTCGCCGCCGCCTTTTCCGCCCTTGCCATCCTTGCCGGAGCCATCGCCGTCTTCGCCTTCACCGGAGCCGGCGCCGTTTTTGCCGCCACCATTGCCACCGCCACCTTTGCCGAAGACGCCAGAATAAGTGAACTTCACATAGTCGACCTGACTGGAGGCCAGGGTCGGCCGGTTGCGAATCGCGGCGTCGCGCACGGTTTCCAAATCCCACTTTTGTTTGCGCGCATCCTCGCGCTCCGCCAGCGGCCCAAAAAGGATCGTGAGATTTTCGTGGCGGTAGCGGACATACCAGCCTTCGTCGCTGGGGCCGAGGCCGGTGGCGTTGATGCCGGCGTATTTCACCCGAAACTCCTCGGCGGGCAACTGCCACAAATCCTCGATCGCGCTAACCGGATAGATGGTGGTGACGGCGCGTGAGACCGGGAGAAATGCAGCGGTAACGACGAGCAACCAAAGCGGGCGGATGAGTTTCACAGGCAGCGAAGAAATTGCCGGGGAGTTGATGCCGAACTTCAAAGGCCCGCGGGCACGGCCCGACCTTTTTCAACGCGGTTTGGTCCGCCGGCACCACTCGCACCCTTGCCCCCGGAACCCGTTCCTTTCTCGTGCTGCTGGGTCTGCCCGGCCACCTGCTGGGCCCCGACCACACCGGCCTGCTGGCCGGGCGTGTCGATGCGCATGGCTTTGTCGCCGATGGCCACGGCCTGCGGCTTCTCGCCGGCCGCGCCGCCCGCATCGCCGCCCTGCTGCTGGCCATTCTGCGGCCCGCCGATTTCGGACACTTGAATCCCCTGGGCTTGCGCCCCCGGGTCGCCTGCACCGGAATTTCCGCCGGCCTCATTTTGCTGCGCACCTTGCTGCTGGGCACCGCCACCCTGCTGCCCGCCGTTCTGCTGTGATTGCTGGCCGCCTTGCGCGCCGCCACCACCCTGCGGCGGCGGCTGGCCTTGCGAATTCTGCTGACCACCCGCGCCACCCCCCTGAGGCAAGCCCGTCGGCATGTTGTTTTGCTGGCCACCGCCGCCACCCTGTTGGTTCGGATTCTGTTGGCCACCGACTTTTCCCGACTTCGCGTTGTCGTCCCCGGGAAGTTCGAAATCCCCGATCATGCCGTGCTCGGGTCGTTTCTCGACCGCAAGGCTGGCACCATCCAACAACGTCGGATCCGGCAACGGGCCGCGGGCTGAACCCGTGCGTGCGGCCCCGGGGCGTGCCGCAGCGGGAGGAATCGCGGCCTTGCCCTGCGTGCTGCGCACCGCCGGATCGTCTGCGGCCGAAACGATCCCCGCCACCCCGATCAAAATTACTGCGGCACCGGCGCTGCGGCGCAGGGAAAGAATACTAAGGGCCGAGTTCATCCGCGGGTGGAAGCGACGTTGCAGGCCACCGTCACGGTCGGCGGGGTCGTGCCGTTGCGCACCTGGAGCAACATCTCGATGTCGCGATAGCCCTTGCGGCGGCCCACGACCTGATAGTCCCCGGGCAGCATCTTGATCACCGAGGTTTCGAATTTGGAGGGGGTGCGGAAATTGGCGATCGAGACCCAGGTGTTGCCATCGGACTTGAAGGTAACCTCGACCGGCTTGTTTTGCGCCATGAGCAGCGTGTGCAGTTGCTGCACGCGATCGCTGTTCACGAGATATGAGGGCTTGACGGCCATCGCTTCGTTGAAGCGGCGGATGGCGGATTGGAAGTCGGCCTTGTTGGCAAACTGCTCGGCGGCCTCGATGTATTTTTCGTATTGGAGCAGCGCGCGAATCACCGTGCCGGAACGGGTGTAGCCCTCCTTGGCGTCGGCCAGTTCCGGTTCGAGTTCCAGCGTTTCGTGGTAGGCCTCGCGCGCCTCGCGCCATTGGTAGGCCTTCTCGTAGTCGAAGCCTTTCGCCAGCGCCTTCGCCACCGCCTCCTTGTGCGCGCTCTCCTTCGCGGATTTGAGCTGCGCCTGCACGTCGGTCTTCTGCGGATAAACTTTGAGCGCCGCCTGAAATTCCGCGATCGCCTTGCTCCAGTCCTTGGCTTTCACCGCGGCCTCGGCGGCGGTCTTTGCGCTGGCAAACTTTGTTTCCTTCTCCAGCCGGCTCGCGCGCGACTGGCCTTCCTGCGCGGCGGCCGACTGCGCGTCGAGCGCGAAGGCTTTCTTAAAGGACTCGGCGGCCTCGGCGTATTGCGCCTCCTTCTCCAGCTTCTCGCCCTGTTGCAGCAGCGCGTAAACGCGGTCGATGTTCTCCGCGCGCTTCAGGCCGGCGGTGGCGACGTCGTTGCCGGGAGATTTTTCGAGTGCGGCTTGAAACGCCTTCTTCGCCTCTTCCTTTTCGCCCTTGGTCAGCGCGCGCTGGCCCACGAGCAGATTTTCGCGCACAAAGTCCGCGAGCTTCTGCTCGGCTTTCTTCAACTCCGCGAAGCCTTCATCGAAGATTTTTTTCGCGCCGGTAAAGTTGCCGTCGGTGAGCAACTGCCGCCCCGTTCGCGCCGCCTCGAACGCCGCGTCCAGCGTCCCCGGCGCCAGCGCCCGCGCGATCTCGAGATCTTTTATCCGCAGGAGAATCGCGTCGTAGGACTGCCTGGCCTCGCCCTTGAGTTTCACGTTCGTCACGAAGGCCTCGATTTCCGCGTTGAGCCCCTCAAAGATCGCGCCGGCCTTCGGGAATTCGTGCTCGGCGAGCCGCATCTGGCCCTCGTCGAGCAATTTTTCCATGAGGATCATCTGCTCGCGCTGCCGCGGATGATCGGCGGGCATGCGACGGAGACCGATGAGCGCTTTCGACGCCATCTCCTGCAATTGCTCCGCCTTCGCCTGACTCATGAATGCCGTCTTCGCGTCGGACACTGTCTGGCCAGGAGCTGTCGTCGCGACTCGCGGCGAGAAAACATCCGGACCGAACAGGAGCTTGGACACTTCGACCGTGATCCGGCCAGCCAGAAGCAAGCCAACCAATCCGCCGACGCTCCATGCCAAGACGCGTTTCCATGTCCACCGCCGGCTGACTTGTTCCCGGCCCGCGTCGGGATTCCAGTGAATGATGCGCCGCTTTTTCGCGGTGTTGGGGTCGAGGTCCTCTGCCATGGGAGTGATTATGGTCGACGATTGAAGGTGCTTGAGACGTTGAAAGGAAAGACGCGGGCGCCTGAATTTGGTTAGACGAACAATGCTGGGCTACTTTCAGAACGAGGGGATGGGTAGCGTTGGGGTGACGATGCTGTGATCGTGCCAAATTGCAAAGGGCATTCCGATCTTGGCGGACCTTTTGGGTAACCATTCGGTCGCATCGTCTCGTCCGGCGACTTGCCAACCCTTCCAACCCGATCACGTTCGCTCTGCGTCTGCGTCCTGCTCCCCGCCATGAACGTGCCCACCCACTCTCTCCTCGTCGCGCTCGCGACGCTCCTGCTCGCCGGCTGCTACCAGGTGCCCGTCACCGGCCGCAGGGCCATGAACCTCGTCGACGACAAGGAAGTCACGAAAATGAGCCTCGGCATGTTCGACGACATGAAACGCCGCCACAAAGTCTCCCTCGACCGCGATCGCATCGATCAGCTCAACCGGATCGGCGAACGCATTTCGAAGGTTGTGTTCTGGGACATGCCCGACGCCGACTGGGAATTCATCGTCTTCGACGAGCCCAAAGTCATTAATGCCTTCGCCATGGCGGGCGGCAAAGTCGGCGTCTTTTCCGGTCTCTACAAAGTCGCCAAAACCGACGACCAGCTCGCCTCCGTCATCTCCCACGAGATCGCCCACGTGACGGCGAAGCACGTGCACGAAAAACTCTCGCGCGACCTCGCGGTCGGCACGGTGGGCACAGTGGGCATGATTGGCGGCATGGTCGCCGGGGCACCCGGACTAACGGTGGATGCCCTGAGCCAAGTTTACGGTCTGACGACCGGCATTTCTGGTTTCGCCTTCGATCGGGCCAAAGAAAAGGAGGCCGACTACATCGGCCTGATGTATATGGCCCGCGCCGGCTACGATCCCAATGCTGCGGTCAGTGTGATGGAGGCGCTAGAACTGGAGACGGCCAAGGACCCGATTCAACCCGGCTTCCTCTCCACCCATCCCTCGCATCCCGAGCGCATCATCCAGCTGATGGACGCAATGCCGAAGGCCCTTGCTGAACGCGAAAAGAGTTCTGTCCGCACCGGCCCGATCCTCGTGCGGTAGCGGGGCGGGAAAGAAAAAAGGCGGACCGAAGTCCGCCTTAAATTTTTTTCCCCCATCGACTGATCGTCTCGGCGATGCTCAGTCGTTGCGCCGGCCGCCGCCGAGGATGAGCAGCAGGTGGAGAATCTGCGCGAGCGAGGCCACAAACGCGGCGACATAGGTGAGCGCCGCGGCGTCGAGGGTTTCGTTCACTCCGGTCATTTCGTCGCGGTCGACGATACCGAGGTTCACGAGCTGTAATTTCGCGCGGCGGGTCGCGTCGAACTCGACTGGCAGCGTGACGAATTGAAACACCGCGACCACCACGAGCGCGGCCAGGGCAATCTTGATGACGAGTCCGCCAAAGGCGGCACCCGCAAACCAAATCCCAAAACTGACCAGCAAGGCCGCCACCGGCGACGCCACCTGCATCGCCGGCACTAATGTCTGGCGCAAAGTCATCATCCCGTAGCCGACCTTATGCTGAATCGCGTGGCCGGCCTCGTGCGCCGCCACACCCACCGCCGCGAGACTTGAGCCGCGGTAGTTGTCCGGTGAAAGCGCGAGGCGTTTGTGCGACGGATCGTAGTGGTCGCTCAGCATGCCCTCGACCTCGACGATTTCCACGTCGTGGATGCCGGCGCTCTCCATCACGGCGGCGGCAGCCTCACGACCGGTGATGCCACCGCGGGACGGAATCTCGGCGTTCTTCCGATAGGCGCTCATCACGCGCATCTGCGCGTAGAGGCCGAACAACATGGGGACCGCGATCAGGACGATAAGGAAGATAATCATGGGAGTGACGAATGGTTGAGTGCCTTACGTTAAGCAAAACGCGGAATTTGCCAGTGCAAATCCCGCGTTTTGGAAACGAGGTGGAGACTTTCCACGTAGGGCACATGGCTTGCACGGCCGCGACGGGTGAGCGAACGGCGCGTGCAAGACACGCGCCCTACACTCTCAGCCCAATTTCGGCACGTCCACCCAGCGGCGCTCGGCCCAGGACTTGAGCCCGAGTTCCGCGAGCTGCACGCCCTTCGCCCCTTCGTGCAGCGACCACGGGAACGGATCGCCCTTCACGACGTGGCGCAGGAAGAGCTCCCACTGCATCTTGAACGCGTTGTCGTAAACGCCCTGGTCTGGCACGCGCGTCCAGCCATCGAAATATTTGATCGGACTGTCGACATCGGGATTCCAGAGGCAGCGTGGCGTCGCGGAGAGATGCTGCGCCGTGCAATCGCGCAGACCCGCGACCGCGGTGCCGTGGGTGCCGTCCACTTGCAGCGTGAGCAAATCGTCGCGCCGCACGCGCACATCCCACGAGGAATTAAATTGGCAGACCACGCCGTTCACCAACTCGAAGGTCGCATACGCCGAATCGTCGGCGGTGCACTTGTAAGGTTTGCCCGCCTCGTCCCAGCGCTGGGGAATGTGCGTCGCGCCGAGGCAAGTGAGCGCCTTCACTTCGCCGAACAAATTCTGAATCACATACTGCCAGTGGCAGAGCATATCGACGATGATGCCGCCGTCCTCCTCCTTGCGGTAGTTCCACGAGGGCCGCTGTAATTTCTCGTGCTCGCCCGTGAAAACCCAGTAGCCGAACTCGCCGCGCACCGACAAAATTTTGCCGAAGAATCCCGTGTCGATCAGATACTTCAACTTCAACAACCCCGGCAGCCAGAGCTTGTCCTGCACGACGCCGTTTTTCAGCCCCGCCGCTGCGACCTCTTTCGCGAGCGCGAGCGCCTCCTGCGACGTCGTCGCCGTGGGTTTCTCGCAATAAATGTGTTTCTTCGCCGCGATGGCCTTGCGCACGCCGATGGGACGCTGCCCGGTGAGTGTCGCGTCGAAATAGATCTGGTTCGCCGGATCCGCGAGCGCCGCGTCGAGGTTGGTGGAGTAGCGCTTCACGCCCGCGCGGGCCGCGAGCGCCGCGAGCTTCGCCTCACTGCGGCCGATGAGGATCGGATCGGGCATGATGAGCTCGGAGTCGCCGAGCTTGATACCGCCCTGATCGATGATGGCTTTGACCGAACGCAGCAGGTGCTGGTTCGTGCCCATGCGTCCGGTGACGCCGTTCATGATGATGCCGACTTTATGCGTGGTCATGGTTTCGGAGATAAGAGTTTCAGGGAGGAGCTGAGTTTAGGCCGAAGCCATCGCTTGCGTTAGGATAGATCCGACGTTTGCTAGCACAAATCCGACCTTGTCATTCCGGGGAACGGAGCGACGAAGCAATCCATCCGAAAACGTTCCCGTCCGCCATGCTCGCCTGGAGTCCCCTTCTCATTCAGAAAATCGAGATTCACGCGCTCGGTTTCGTGCTGCGCAAACTTCAGCTCAACCGCCACCGCGACGCCGAGGTCGCGCCCCACGTTCACGACTGCGCGCAACTCATCCTCTACCTGACGGGCGAAGGCGTGCAGACCGTGAATGGCCGCCGCCGCCGCGCCCACGCCGGCGATCTCTTTGTGATTCCGGCGCGCGCACCGCACGGCTTTTCCGTCGCCGGCCGCAGCCGCCCCGTGTGCCTCGTGCTCGACTACGAACTCGAACATGCCGGCCGCATTCGCGCCGCGCACCGCACGCTCTCCCCCGCCACCCTCAACGAGCTGCACGCCCTGCTCTCCCGTGTGCCGCGCAAGGGACGCCTCACCCTCGGCGACTATCCCGCGATTCTCGCCGTCGTCGCGCGCCTGCTCGCCCACTCCCCGGCTACGGAACCACCCGCGCCCACGCTCTTCGAAAAACTCCGCGAACACGTTCGCTCCCCGCACGCGCTGGGAAAAATCTCCCGTGACCTCGGCTATCACCCCGATCACCTCAACCGAAAACTAAAACGCGAGTCCGGCATCGGCCTCCGCGCCCTGCGCGACCGCATCCGCCTCGAAGCCGCCCAAGCCGCCCTCCGCAGCGAACCCACCGTCGCCGAAGCCGCTACTCACTGCGGCTTCGAC
>JANXSC010000363.1 GCA_025352845.1 Opitutaceae bacterium | reverse complement strand
CCCCGCCCTCCATCCGACTCCGCGCGCCCGTTTGATTACAGCCCCGCCACTTCCCAGCCCTTCCGATACGTGCGGCGCACGTATTGGTTCGCGGATTTTTCGTTGTCGAACTGCAGGTTCGCCGCGTTCCAGTTCAACGTGGCCTGCGGGTAGCGCACCGCGACGCTGCCCAGGATCACTGATTCGGTCAGCGGCCCTGAGTAGTCGAAATTTGCGCCGGGGAGCTTGCCGCCGTTGAGGCAGGCGTTGGAGAAGATTCCCCAGTGGTCGCCCTGTTCCGGTTGCGGGAGCTTGTAGTCCTTGAACTTTTCCACCGGGTAGAGCTTCGGGGTGCTGACGTGCGGGACGTGGAGGACGCCGGCGGTGCCGATGATGATCGAGCCTTGATTGTCGGGATCCTGCTTTCGTTTCCGCGCCTTGCCGGAGTCGTCGAACGAGGTGACATCCCCGGCTGCCGGCCCGTCGATTAATGCACTGATCTCCTTGGGTGGACGGGCGTCGCCGTCATACCAGGTCACGTTCACGGTATTTCCCTCGGTGAATCGCGTGCCCGGGAAAACGTAGTGGATGTTCGCGTTGATCGCCCAGTTCCACTTGTCGGGCGCGGGCCCTTCGGAGCGCAGCGAAAGGGGCGCGGTCAACGCGAGCGCTTCGAACACGGGATCAAAAATGTGGCAGCCCATGTCGCCAAACGTGCCCGTGCCGAAATCGAGCCGCTTGCGCCAGTTGCCGGGATGATAGTAACCGCTCACAAACGGCCGCTCCACGGCGGTCCCGAGCCATAAATTCCAGTTGAGGCCCTCCGGCACGGGATCTTTTCTCTCCGGCGGCGCCCCGACATCGCTCCACTTCTTGCTGCTCCAAGTGTGCACTTCCTTCACCTTGCCGATGACGCCGCTTTGCACGATCGCGACGGCCTGGCGGTAAACTTTGTAGGAATGGATCTGGATCCCCATCTGGGTCACGAGCTTCTTTTCGCGCGCGTAGTTCGTGAGCATGCGCGTCTCGTAGATGTCGTGCGCGAGCGGCTTTTGGCAGTAGCAATGCTTGCCGAGCTGCATCGCCGACATCGCGATCGGCGCGTGCATGTGGTCGGGCACCGTGACGTTCACCGAGTCGATATTCTTCTGCTCCTTGTCGAGCAGTTGGCGCCAGTCCTGATAAATTTTGATGTCGGGAAACTTCTCCTTCAGTTTCGCCGCGCGTGTGAGATCGACGTCGGCGACGGCGACGAGCTTTACCAAGGGATTGCTGGTCAGGGCCTCTATGTCGCTCGCGGCCATCCCGGCGGTGCCGAAGCTCGCGTGGCGGAGCACGCGGCTCGGGGCCTGCGCGTGGAGATTTTTGGCGAAGAACGGCGCGGCCAGCGCGGCGGCACCGGCGGATTTGAGAAACGTGCGACGGGAAACGGAGTGGGGGAGGCTCATGGGGAAAAAGGGAAGACCTACGATGGGATGGCGCGCGCACGCTTGGCAATCTCGGGCTGCGCCACGACCAGAACGGGCGCTTGCCCTCGCTGCTTCTCGTTGCAACGTGACAGCAGATGAATCGCTCCCGCCCCGAGTTGCCCCGCACGATCGATCGCCGGAAATTTCTTGGCGCAGCGGGCGCGCTGGCCGCAGGCGTGGCGCTGCCCGGTAGTGTCGCGCGCCTCTTCGGCGCGGAGGATCGTGTCGTGTTGCCGTTCGAAAACGGTGAGCGCGAGCTCGTCGCCTATCCGCAGAAGCGCCCGCTCATCCAATTGACGGCGCGGCCGCCGCAGCTGGAAACTCCGTTTTCTGTTTTCAACGAAAGCGTGCTTACACCGAACGACGCCTTCTTCGTCCGTTATCACCTCAGCGACATCCCGACCATGATCGATCCGGCCGCGTTTCGATTGCGGGTGCATGGCAAGGTCGCGACACCGCTTTCGCTTTCGCTCGACGAATTGAAACGGCTCGCGCCGCCGGCGGAGATCGTCGCCGTCAATCAATGCTCGGGCAACAGCCGCGGGCACTTCACGCCGCGCGTCAACGGCGGGCAGCTCTCGCACGGCGCGATGGGCAACGCACGGTGGACCGGGGTGCCTTTGCGCGCGGTCTTGGAAAAGGCCGGCGTGAGTGCCGACGCCAAACAAGTTTCTTTCAATGGGCTCGACCGTCCGCCGATTCCGGCGACGCCGGATTACATCAAAGCTCTGGATCTCGATCACGCACTTGATGGTGAGGTGATGCTGGCCTGGGCGATGAACGGCGCGGACCTGCCGATGCTCAACGGCTACCCGCTGCGCCTCGTCGTGCCGGGGCACTACGGCACTTATTGGGTGAAACATCTCGATGACATCGAGGTGCTCGACCACACCTTCGCAGGCTTTTGGATGGCGACGGCCTACCGCGTCGCCTCGACGCCCGCGCATGCGCTCGAACCCGGCACGACCGCGAAACAGACGGAACCGATTTGTCGCTTCACGGTGCGCTCGTTTATCACAAGCCTCGCGGCAAATGCGACTGTGCCAGCGGGTCGCGAGACGGCGGTGCGCGGCATCGCGTTCGATGGCGGCCACGGAATTCGCGAGGTGGCGTTTTCGAGTGATGGCGGCCGCTCGTGGCGCGCCGCCGAGCTTGGCGTGGATCTCGGGAAATATTCGTTTCGCGAGTGGCGGATCGGTTTCACGCCTGACAAACGCGGTGCGCATACGCTCATGGCCCGCGCGCTCAACCGCCTCGGCGAATCGCAGCCGCTCGATCCGCTGTGGAATCCGGCGGGCTACCTGCGCAACGTCGTCGAGCCGGTGAAAGTGGAGGCCGTATGAAACGCATTTCCGTTGTGCTCCTTTCCGTGGTGGCCGTCGTCGCCGGGCTGTTCGCGGCCGAGATCAAACTGCCGACGGAAACGGCGCGTCTGGCGGAGTCGCCGCTGCCGGGGTTCGCGCTGGCTTCGACCTACTGCTACACGTGCCACTCCGTGGACTATGTGCGGACGCAGCCGGTTTCGTCGCGGGCCTATTGGAAATCTTCCGTCGTGAAAATGCAGAAGACCTTCGGGGCGCCGATTCCCGACGCGGCGGTCGATGCGCTCGTGGACTATCTGGTGAAGACTTACGGCAACGAGCGCGATGGCTCACTGCCCGCCGCTCCCGCGTCCGTTGCGCCGGTAAAAAAGTAGGCGTTTATTTTCCTCGTCGCGCACACCAAAGGCTCGACGTCGCGCGTCGGCTCGACGGAGATCGTGGCGATGAAATCCCCCGTCGTCACCCGCCGCTCCGCGCTCAAGACTCTCGCGGCCACCACCACGCTCGGCCTCGTGGCCCACGCGCAGGCGCAGCCCGCTCCCTATCGCATCCAACACGGACGCATCCGCCAGTCGGTCGTGCCGTGGTGTTTCAATCCGATCACCGTGCCCGAGCTCGCCCGCCATGCAGCGTCGCTCGGCCTCCAGTCGGTTGAACTCTGCGATCCAAAGTTCTGGCCGGAGCTGAAAAAACTCGGACTCACCTGCGCCATCGCCGGCAGCCACGGTTTCGCGAAGGGCTTTGCGCACACCGAGGAACACGACGAATGCCTCACGGTTTTGCGCAAACGGATTGAGGAGTGCGCCGCGGCCAGTGTGGAGCGCGTGATCACGTTCTCCGGATTCCGCCGCGGCCTCAGCGACGAGGTGGCGATGCGCAACATGGTCGATGGCCTGAAAAGGATCGTCGGTTTCGCCGAGGACAAAAAGGTCACGCTCTGCCTCGAGATGCTGAACTCCCGGGTCGCGACGAACATGAAGGGGCACCCCGATTATTTCTGCGACGACATGGAACGCAGCGTGGAAATTTGCCGGCGCATTGGCTCGGAGCGGATGAAAGTCCTCTTCGATATCTATCACGTGCAGATCATGCACGGCGACGTGATCGCGCGGCTGAAGCAGCACTTCCCCTACATCGCCCACGTGCACACCGCCGGCGTCCCCGGTCGCAACGAGATCGATGATACGCAGGAGATCAACTACGCGCCGATCATGCGCGCGTTGCTCGACCTCGGCTACAAGGGCTTCGTTGGCCAGGAGTTCATTCCCACGGGCAGCGACAAGATTGCCGCACTCGCCCAGGGTGTGCGGATTTGCGACGTGTGAGCGGCGCGCATCCCTCGACCATGAAGTTCGGCATCTGCAACGAGATCTTCCGCGACTGGAAAATCGAGGACATCTTCGCCCATTGTGCGCGCCTTGGCTATGACGCGGTGGAGATCGCGCCGTTTACGCTGGCGAAATACGTGACGGATATTTCCGCTGCCGAACGCACGCGTATTCGCGCCGCCGCCGCACAAGCCGGCATCGCGATCTCGGGTATCCATTGGGTGCTGGCTTCGACGGAGGGGCTATACCTCACGTCGCCCGACGCGGCGACGCGCCAGAGCACGGCGGACTATCTTTGCGCGCTCGTGGATTTTTGCGCCGACCTCGGTGGTCAGACGATCGTCGTTGGTTCACCGAAACAGCGCAGCCTTCTGCCCGGTGTGACGCCGGCGCAGGCGTGGGGTTGGGCGCGTGATGTGTTCCGGGCGTCGGTGCAGCTCGCCGAGCGCCGCGGGATCACGATTTGCCTGGAGCCGCTCCCGCTGGAGGACACCGATTTCATCAACACCGCCGCCGACGCGGTTCGTTTCACGCGCGAGCTGCCGTCGCCCAATTTCAAGGCGATCCTCGATGTCCGCGCCATGAGTCACGAGGCGAAACCCATCCCGCAGATCATCCGCGAGAGCCGCGGACACTTCGCCTATGTGCATGCCAACGACAAAAATCTGAAAGGCCCCGGCTTCGGGCCCGTTGATTTCGTGCCCATCGCTGCCGCACTCAAGGAAGTCGGCTATGATGGCATGGTGTCCGTCGAGGTCTTCAATTTCGACGAAGGCCCCGAGGCGATCGCGGCGCGGAGTCTGGAGTATCTGCGACGGGTGTTTTCCTGAATCAGGGCGGTTGTGGAAAAATCTGGCCGGCGTGCGTCGCCAACGCTCCGACGTAGCCGGAGGGCAGTTTGAGTTCGCGGGTCGTTACCCGAGCCAGCCAAGCGGGGATATCCTCCGCCGCGAGGCCGAGGCCGAGGGCCTTGAGCGCCGCCTCCCGGCGGGTCCACGCCCGGAGAAAGGTGTCGGTTCGCTCGGGCTGGGGCAGCCGGCTCCACTGGGCGTGTTGGGTCGAATCGAAAATCGTGCGGGCGACATCATCCCAATCGTCCCCTGCCCGCACGCGCTCCACGTCGACTCCGATTTCGTGCGTATGGCTCACGGCGAGCACGACCAAGTCGCCCGAGTGGGAAACATTGAAGTGCCATGGCGTGCGGCTATTTTTTTCTGCCAAGTGCGGTTTGCCAAAAGGGCCGTAGGCGAATGCCACGGCCGCCGGCGGAATGCCCAGATGCCGGGCGGCGAGAACGCGGAGGAGCCCGCGCGCGATCAAGAACCGCTGCCGATCCTCGTGTTGCTGGAAACGATTTTGTCGGGCCCGCTCGTCCGGCGACTGCCACGCGCTCAGTTGCGCGGCCAGCTCCGGAGGGGCGGGCGCGCGGGCGAACCACACCGTCGGATCAGGCTCGCACGCCGTTTCGCTTCGGCGCGGGGCGGGACCGTCGGTGCGCCAGTTCCATTCCTGTGCAGTCAGCATCGTGAATCAGCGTGTCCGCTTGGTCGTGAGTGAACGGCGCGACGCGGCATCCAAAACGCGCGTAAATGTCGGCACGAAACTGTCGACGTGCTTTTTGCCGAGGAGGGAGTGGTGGCTGCCGGTGACCCGGAGAACGCGAAAGCAGCCCACGGCGAGGTGCCGACAGAAGTGCAGTCCGAGTCGGCGGCTGAGGCAGGGCATGACTCCGCAGAAACAAACCATCCAAGGCACGTTGGATGTGCCGCGCGTGTCGAACAAGCCGAGAAATGCCAGATGAAGAGCAGGAAGACGAGCGTCTGCGGAGGGAGGAACGGCATGCTTGGGATTGGCGTCCCGCCCATGTTCGTAAAACCCCGCATTGCCCCGAGGCTTCGTCGATTGATTACGCGGTAGTATCCGCGGCGCCAGCCGCATTTTGCCACCGGTCGAATGTTGCCGCCGGAGCTTCAGTTCCGGCCGACCTTGCCCTGCTGGCGGGTCTTGCTCTCGACGAATTCGCGGATGACGGCCATGCGCTCGCGCTGGCGATCCTCCTCGTCGATTTCCTCGACGGTGCGGACGGCCTCGTGCTTCGCCATCGCCTTCCGCATTTTCGTCAGCGCGAGGTATTCGAGCTGGCGGATGCGTTCGCGGGTGACGTGGAATTTCCGGCCCACTTCCTCAAGCGTGAGTTCGTCGCGACCCTCCAAGCCAAAGCGCAGCTTGATGATCTCGGCCTCGCGCTTGTCGAGGGAGTTGACCATTTCGCTGAGGTCTTGGTTGAGGTTTTTTTCGCGCAGGCCCTCGTAGGGACTCACGGCGTTGTCGTCGCCTACGATTTCGCCAAAGGTCGATGAACCGCTTTCGTCACCGATCGGCGCGTCGAGAGACGCGGGGCGAACACTGACGGACTTGAGGTGCGCGACCTTGGCGGTCGGAATCTGGAGCTCGATGGCCAACTCCTCGTCGGTGGGCTCGCGGCCGAGATCCTCGGTGAGCTTCATCGCGGTGCGGCGCATCTTGGAAATCTTGTCCACGAGGTGGACGGGCAGGCGGATCGTCTTCGACTGGTTGGCGAGCGCGCGCTTGATCGACTGCTTGATCCACCAGGCGGCATAGGTTGAGAGCTTACCGCCCTTGCGGGGATCGAAGCGCTCGACGGCCTTGATTAGACCGATGTTGCCCTCGCTGATCAGGTCGAGGAGCGGGAGGCCAAAATCCTTGTAGTCCATCGCGATTTTCACGACAAGACGCAGGTTGGCCGAGATCATGTGATCGCGCGCGGCTTTGTTGCCGCGGCGGATGCGGCGGGCGAGCGTGATTTCCTCGGCGATGGTGAGGAGGGGTGTCTTGCCGATCTCCTGCAGGTAAAGTTGGAGGTTGCTGCGCTCGCCGTGCGGGATGGGCGCCTCGGGCGCAGCGCGGTCAAATCGCTCGATAAACGACGGCGGCGCGTCGAGGGGAACGGCGTTAAGCGTAGTGATCGAAGCCCCGGAGGAGGCGGCATCGTCAACGGCGTGAGGGGAGCGAAGCGACTTGGCTTTGGCGTGCATGAGAGTGATCTCCGAAAAGTTAGAGGGATGAGTCGGATGGTTGTTCCCGCTTTGAGCGGATTTCGTTCCAACTAACATTACGGGCGACCACGGGGAGCAGATGCCCACAGCGGATAGTTTTACGCGCATTAATGGCGCACGCCTGTGGCGCAACGACGCCAAAACGGTAACAAGCCCGTCACACTCCGCCGCAGCCGGGGCTCAGAACTGCTCCGCCATGGCGACCGCCTTGAAGAGCGCGGAGGCCTTGCTCACGGTTTCCTGATATTCGGAAGCCGGCACCGAGTCGGCGACGATCCCGGCCCCGGCCTGAATATGAATCTTCCCATCCTTCAGCAGCGCGGTGCGGAGCATAATGCACGTATCCATGTTGCCGTCATATCCCACGTAACCGAGCGCACCGGCATAGATGCCGCGCTGCGACGGCTCGTATTGCGCGATGATCTGCATGGCGCGAATCTTGGGCGCGCCGCTGACCGTGCCTGCCGGAAACGTCGCGCGCATGAGATCGTAGGCGGTTTTGTCGGGCGCGATCCGGCCCTCGACCTGCGAGACGATGTGCATGACGTGCGAGTAGCGCTCGATGACCATCATCTCGGGCACCTTGATGCTGCCAAACGCGCACACGCGCCCGATGTCATTGCGCGCGAGATCGACGAGCATCAGGTGCTCGGCGCGCTCCTTCTCGTCGGCGAGCAAATCCTTTTCGAGGGCGAGATCCTCGGCGGGAGTCTGTCCGCGCTTGCGGGTGCCGGCGATGGGACGGATTTCCACGAGGCCGTCGGTGAGCCGCACGTGGACCTCGGGCGAAGCCCCGACGATGGAAAAATCTCCCGCCTCCAGAATGAACATGTAGGGCGACGGGTTCACCGTCCGCAGGGCGCGGTAGAGATCGAGCGGCGATTTCGCGAACGGGCACGTGAAACGCTGCGACGGCACGAACTGAATGATGTCGCCGGAGCGGATAAACTCCTTCCCTTCCTCCACGACTTGCTCGAAGCGCGCCTGGGAAAAATTTCCGGGTGGCACCGTGATGCCCGGCGGGTTCACGAGCGGCGCGGGCGCCAGCGCGCTCGGATCGCGCAGCATGGTGTAGAGTGCGTGCAGCTCCGCGACGGCCGCGGCGTAGGCGCCGGCGGCATTGCCGCGCACGTGGGCGTTGACGCAGAGCCGCAGCGTCTGCTTCGCGCGATCGAAGATCAGCAGCGAGTCCGACAGCATGAAGTAGAGCAGGGGCGTGCCCAGTTCGTCTTTCGCCACAGCGGGCACGGTCGGCTCGATGCGCGTGACGTATTCGTAGGCGATGAAGCCCACCGCGCCGCCCGTGAACCGCGGCAACCCGGGCACCGCGACCGGTCGGTGGCCGCGCATCTCCGCCTCGATCAGCGTGAGTGGGTCCGCCGGCGTGGGAATGATCTGGGTGGCCTGACCGGGTTGGCGGACTTCCGTCGTCTTGGGCCCGCAGGCAAAGATTTTCCGCGGCCGGCAGCCGATGAAACTGTAGCGTGCGAGATTCTCGCCGCCCTCGACCGACTCGAACAAGTAGGACGGACCCGCCGCCTTGAGTTTCGCGTAGGCGGAAACCGGCGTCTCGAAATCCGCCATCAGATCCGTGTAAACCGGGATCACGTTTCCCTGGGTCGCGAGCGTGGCGAAGGCTTCCTTGGACGGGTGGATGGTCATCGGCGGAACGTGGGTGTATGCGAGTCGGCGCGCAGGCTCGCAAGGCGAATGACTCGCACTGTGAGGGTTCGATTGGACGGGTGCTGCGGCGGTCGGCGCAGAGACGCGCGCCCGATTTCCGGGCTCGAATTGCCGGCGGATCCCCGCGAGCGTCTGGCCACCCCATGAAAATACTCCATTCACTCCTCACGGTCGCGTCCCTGGCTCTTGCGGGTTTGGTTTCGCGCGCGGCGAACGACGAGCGGCCCAACGTCATCATCATCTACGCCGATGATCTCGGCTGGGGCGATCTCGGGTGCTACGGCAATCCGGTGATTCTCACGCCCAATCTCGATCGGATGGCGACGGAGGGGATGCGCTTCACCGATTTCTACTCGGCGGCGGAGGTGTGCACACCCAGCCGCGCGGCGCTGTTGACCGGCCGTTATCCCGTGCGCAGCGGCATGTGCCACGATCGGTTTCGCGTGCTGCGGAACAACTCCGCCGGCGGTCTGCCGCGCGAGGAAGTGACACTTCCCGAATTGCTGCAAGGCCGTGGCTACGCGACCGGCATGGTCGGCAAGTGGCACCTCGGCCATCTTCCGGAACACTTGCCACCGCATCACGGATTCGACTCCTACTTCGGTCTGCCGTTCTCCAACGACATGATGCCCGCGCCGGATGCGCCGAAGGGCCGGCCGAAATTTTTTGAGGAAAACAACGCCTACTGGCGCACGCCCCTGATTCGCGGGACCGAAGTCATCGAGGCGCAACCCGACCAGCGGCAGCTCACGCGGCGCTACACGGAGGAGTCGGTGCGCTTCATCCGCGAAAAAAAGGCCGCGCCGTTTTTCCTCTACGTCGCGCACACGTTTCCGCACGTGCCCCTTTTTGCCTCGGAGCGTTTTCGCGGGAAAAGCGCGGCCGGCATCTATGGCGACGTGATCGCGGAACTCGATTGGAGCGTGGGCGAAATCCTCGGCACGTTGCGCGCTGAGGGGCTCGACAAGAAAACGCTCGTCGTCTTCAGCAGCGACAATGGCCCGTGGTTGATTTTCAACCACCACGGCGGCTCGGCCGGACCGCTCCGCGAAGGGAAGGGCTCGACGTGGGAAGGCGGCATGCGCGTGCCCGGCATCGCGTGGTGGCCGGGGCGGATCGCCGCGGGCGTCGTGCAACACGAGATCGCCACGACGATGGATCTCTTCACGACAAGCGCGAAACTCGCCGGCGCGACGGTGCCGAGCGATCGGCCGATTGACGGGTTCGACATTTCGCCGCTGTTCTTTGGATCCGGCTTGGTTTTGCGCGACGCGTATTTTTTTTATCGCGGCTCGACGCTTTACGCGGCGCGTCTCGGCCACTGGAAAGCCCACTTCATCACCCGTTCCGGTTACGGTGACGACCAGCCCGAGCCCCACGAACCGCCGCAGCTTTACCATCTCGGCGAAGACCCCGGCGAGCGCTTCGATCGCGCGAAGGAAAACCCAGCGGTGATCGCGAAAATCACTGAGGCGGTCGCGCGGCACCGGGCGGCCCTCCAAGTGGCGCCGTCGCAGCTTGTCGCGACCGTGCCGGCGCGCGCGAATTGAGGGCGCTCAAAATTTATACCGTAGGTCAGCGCGCTTGCCGGCTCTCGCAGAATTGTCCGACCCAAGTGCCTAGGGTAGGGCAGACTTCAGTCCGCCTTTTTAGAGCACGGAAGCCGGGCTGAAGCCCGTCCTACTTCGGAGTTCTCTCACTCCACCGTGACCGACTTCGCGAGGTTGCGCGGCTTGTCCACGTCGCAGCCGCGCTCGACCGCGATGTAGTAACTCAAGAGTTGAACTGGAATCGATGCGACGATCGGCAGCACGGCCTCGTGGCATTGCGGAATGCGGATAACCTCGTCGGCGAGACCGTCGGGCAGCTCCGCGTCCTCGGTGACAATCGCGATGATCGGGCCTTTGCGGGCCTTAATCTCCTGCATGGAGGAGACGACCTTGTTGAAGATCTCGTTGTTCGGCGCGAAGAACACACTCGGGCATTCCGGACTGATCAGCGCGATCGGGCCGTGCTTCATTTCCGCGGCCGGGTAGCCCTCGGCGTGGATGTAGGAAATTTCCTTCAGTTTCAGCGCGCCCTCGAGCGCGATGGGGAAGAGCGACAGACGGCCGAGGAAAAGCATGTCCTGCGATTTCGCGTAGCGCTTCGCGATGGCCTTGATGTGCGGGGCCTGCTCGAGCGCCTTGCGCACGAGGTTGGGCGCCTGCTTGAGCGCCTCGACGAACTGCGTGCCATCGCTGAAACTCATGTCGCGCATCCGCGCGAGGTAGAGCGCGAGCATTGCACCGATGAGGAGCTGCGAGGTAAACGCCTTCGTCGAAGCGACGCCAACCTCGGGGCCGACGTGCTGGTAGATGCCGCCGTCCGCCTCGCGCGCGATCGTCGAGCCGACGACGTTGTTAATCGCGAGCACCTTGTAGCCCTTGCGCTTCGCCTCGCGCATGGCGGCGAGCGTGTCGATCGTCTCGCCGGACTGGCTCATTACGAAGAAGAGAGAATTGCGGAAAAGCGGCGTGTTGCGGTAGCGGAACTCGGAGGCGTAGTCGCACTCGACCGGGATGCGCGCGAACCGCTCGATGAGGTGCTCCGTCACCATGCACGCGTGCAGCGCCGTGCCGCACGCGCAGAACATGAAACGATCCACGCCGCGGAACTCGCCGGCGGTGATGTTGAGACCGCCGAATTTCGCCGTGCTGCCATCCTCGGAGAAGCGGCCGCGCATGGCGTTCTCAAGTGCGGTGGGCTGCTCAAAAATTTCCTTCTCCATGAAGTGCGCGTGCGCACCCATCTCCGCGTCCTCAATCGACCACGTGACTTTGTCGATGACGGGTTCGACGGTGCCGGAGGAGAGGGTCGTGATCGAAAAATTATTCGCCGTGAGGTGCGCGATCTCGCCGTCCTTGAGGTAGACGACGTTCTGCGTGCGGCTGACGATCGCGGAGACATCGCTCGCGACGAGGCTCTCGCCGTCGCCGAGGCCGAGGATGAGCGGCGAGCCCTTGCGCGCGGTGACGAGTTCACCCGGCGCATCGAGCGCCATGATGACGATGCCGTAAGTGCCCTCGGCGTGGCCGAGGGTCTTGCGCACGCTCTCGACGAAGCGGCTGTCGCCGTTGGTGGGCTTCGGTTCCTTGGCGTAGTGATAGGCGATCAGGTTACAGAGCACTTCGGTGTCCGTCTCCGACTTGAACGTGAAGCCCTTCGTGAGCAGAAATTTTTTCATCTGGGCGTAGTTCTCGATCACGCCGTTGTGGATGAGGGCGATGGTGCCATCGCTGCTGATGTGCGGATGCGCGTTGGCATCCGTCACGCCGCCGTGCGTGGCCCAGCGCGTGTGGCCGATGCCCTGGTGGCCGGTGAGTTTGTGGCGGGCGGCCTCGATCTCGAGGTTGGCCACGCGACCGATTTTTTTCGCGAGTTCGAAGCGGCCGTCTTGAAACACCGCGACTCCCGCCGAGTCGTAGCCGCGATACTCCAGGCGTTTCAAACCCTCCATGATCAGGGGAGCTGCTTTTTGTTTACCGACGTAGCCGACGATGCCGCACATGGTGTTCTTGGAAGTGAAATGAGAGTGTTCGCACAAGGGTGCCGCCCGCGTTCGGCGTCATCAAGACAAGACAGTTGGGCATCTGTAACGCAGCTGTAAGAGATATCGCCGCGACGGCGGGAGAAAGTTCTGGCGAAAACAGGCCCGCCCGCAAAAGTGATGTCAGCCCCCGGCGAAACACTATGCGGAAAAACCTCCAGACGACCCAGAAACGCGTGCTCGCCGTGATCATGGGTGGCGGCCGCGGCACCCGTTTGCACCCCTTGACGCTCGAGCGTTGCAAGCCCGCGGTGCCGCTCGGGGGCAAATACCGGCTCGTCGATATCCCGATCAGCAACTGCCTCAACAGCGATGCACCGGTCCTGTCTTCCGCTGGCAGCATGCCTTGAGCGCGGCATGGACGCGTGGCGAGTGGGGCGCTGGCTTGGTCAACCGCTACA
>JANXSC010000335.1 GCA_025352845.1 Opitutaceae bacterium | reverse complement strand
GCGGCGAGGCGCAGGGTGAGCCCGAGCGATTGCCAGAGTGGCAGCGGGAGACCGAGGAAAGTGGCGGCTGGGTCGGGCAAGGCGGCGAAACGTTCACCGCTCAACCCGGAACGCTCAACGTCCAAGTGCGAGGCAAGGTTTCTTAAGCCGTGTGGCCTACGGAGCAGGCGGATTGGCCGGAGGTAATCGGAAACCAAAGTGCTCGAAGATTTTTCGGGCGACCGGCGAACGAAGAAAAGCGAGGTAGCGAACCGCGGCGGGATTGGCGGTGCCGCGAGTCGTGAGGACCGCACCCTGTTCGAGCGGGTCGTGCAGGGCCGCCGGAATTTCCACCCAGCGGCCGGTGTCGCGGAGGGTGGGCGCGAGGACGAGCGAGAGGGCGACGACCCCAGCGTCGGCGTTGCCTGTTTGAACGAACTGCGCGGCCTGCGCGATGTTTTCGCCGAGCACGAGTTTGGGCTGCGCGTCGGCCCAAACGCCGAGTTTTTCGAGCGCTTGTTGCGCGGCGCGACCGTAGGGCGCGTGGGCGGGATTCGCGATGGCGAACTTTTGCACGAGCGGATTGCGCACGACGGCGGCGAGGTCGGAGGGATCGAGGTCGGCGCGTCTGGTCCAGAGCACGAGCCGGCCGATGGCGTAGAGCGTGAGGCTTTTTTCGTCGGCGGCTCCGGCCGCAATCAACTCGCGCGGGTAGCGGAGATCGGCGGAAAGAAAAACGTCGAACGGCGCGCCGTTCTTGATCTGGGCGAAGAAATTTCCCGACGACCCGGTGACGACGGTGAGCGCGACGCCGGGCTCTGTCTTGGCGAACTCGGCGCGCAGCGCCTCCAGGCAGAACACGAGATCGCTCGCCGCAGCGGTGGAAACGATGGCGGAGGTTTCGATTTTCGATTTTCGGTTTTCGATTTGGCCGAACGTGGATCCGCAAAATGCCGCGAATGACATCGCGGCAAGGACGCAGCGCGCGATCATAACTTGCGGCAGGGGCGGAATTATTTCGCCGGCTTGGGCGCGGCGGGCTTCACGTCGTAGAGGTGCCAGCCGTCGGCTTCGCGCGCGAGCAGGCCGGTAATCGCCTGGCCTTCCTTGGCGGATTGGAGCGTAGCGGCGTCGACCTTGAAGGCCATCGTCATCGCGCGCATCACGCCGGGGATATCCTCGTGCTTGACGAGAATGGAAGATTTTTCCGCGAGCACGCCGGTAATCACGCCGCGCAGTGGGTGGCGCTTCGGGGCCTCGATGGTTTTTTCCGCGGTCTTGGAATCAGCGGCAAAAATCGCGGCGGGCGCGAGCGTGAGGACGAGAAATGCAACGAAGGGGCGGAGTTTCATAGTGCGGCGAGGTTGGGGACGGGCGGGCAAGAGGGCGATGCCGAAGTCGGGGCAAGTTTGCTGGTTTCCACCCGCCGCCCGTCCGGGCGGTGGGAACAGGCGAAGATTGTCGCAGCGCATTTTTCGCCCATGCTTCCGGCCTTTGACTTTCCCCACTCACAGTCCCCGCTTCGTCGTGGTCGCATGGTTCGGATTTTTGGGAGTGTGCATGATGGTCGGCTGGCCGCAGGTTCTCGCCGCAGAACGAGTGGAGGTGAATTTGCGCCACCGGGTTTTGGTTTCGTCGGACATTGGCGGGACCGACCCGGATGATTTTCAGTCTCTGGTGCATCTGCTTGTTTACGCGGATCGGTTCGACTTGGAGGGCTTGGTGTCGTCGCCCTACGGGCCGGGGCGGAAGGAGCACATCCTCCAAGTCATCGGCCACTACGAGCGCGACTACGCGAATCTAAAAACTTACTCGCCCCGCTACCCGGCGCCCGCCGCGCTCCGCGCGGTGACGAAGCAAGGCGCGCTCGACAGCGCGGGCTATGCTGGTGTCGCGACCGCGACGGAAGGCTCCGCCTGGATTGTGAGCTGTGCGCGCCGCGCCGACGCGCGGCCGCTGCATGTGCTCGTGTGGGGCGGCATCGAGGATCTCGCGCAGGCGTTGCACGACGCACCGGATATTTTGCCAAAGCTCCGTGTCTATTTCATCGGCGGCCCGAACAAGATGTGGAGTGTCGATGCCTACGATTACATCGAGCGGCAGCATCCGACGCTGTGGATGATCGAGGCCAACGCCACCTACCGTGGCTGGTTCACCGGCGGCAACCAAACGGGAGAGTGGGGCAACACGGCGTTTTTCGCCGCGCATCTCGCCGGCCGTGGCGCACTCGGAGATTTTTTCCGCACGCAGCTGCGCGGCACAATCAAGATGGGTGACAGTCCGTCCGTCGGCTGGCTGCTCCACGGCACGGCCACCGATCCCACGGAGCCGGGCTGGGGCGGAAAATTCGCGCGCGTCTGGGACGGGCGCAAAACGATCTTCGAGCGACTCACCACCGAGGCGGATCGCGTGGAGGCTTTCGGCGTCGTCGAGTTTGCGCTGCCGCTGCCGGCGGGGATGACGCCCGTGCACACGGCGAAAATCACATTCGACAACCGCATCGTCGTCCAATCCACGCACGATGGCCGGGTGCTGCGCTTCCGCTTCTCGCCGCGCGACGCGAAGGTCTGGCCCTACGTGATTCGCAGCGATTTCGCTGCGCTCGACGGCACCGCCGGAAAGTTTACCTCCGTGCCGCCGCCGCCGGAGCGCACGAGCCGCGCCTCGACCCGGCATCCGCACTGGTGGATCGATGATCCTGATCCCGCGGCGGCCGAGGGCGTGCATCCTGGTGCGAAAAGCGTGAGCCGCTGGCGCGAGGATTTCCTGCGGGACTTCGCGGCGCGGATGGAGCGCTGCCGGCTGGCAGCGCCGAACCCGGCCGCGCTCTGACCGAGCGAGAGCGCGCGTGGGTCGAGAAACAGAAAACCCGCCGCGCATTGCTGCGAGGCGGGTCTAGAGTGGTGGCTCGGACCGGAATCGAACCAGTGACACAAGGATTTTCAGTCCTCTGCTCTACCAACTGAGCTACCGAGCCCCTGACGGAAGGGCGAACAAACGCACCCCCGGAAGGTGCGTCAACGGGAATTTCCGGCGAATGTTGCCCATGCGGATTGCCCGCTAAGGTTGGGCGAGCGCTGCGTGCGTGCGGAGGTTTTTTAAGAGCCGGATTTTTTGACCGCGGATTACGCGGATGGCGCGGATAAAGGCAGCAATGCTTCAGACTATCCGCGGCATCGGCGTAATCCGGGGCTAATAAACTGGGGCGGGTGGCGAGTGGTGGAAATACACGGACGCGGGCTGAAGCGCCGCGCTACTTTGAGGCACCGAGGCGTTTCACGATTTCATCCACGTCGTAAACACAGCCGCCCCACGGGCCGCCGCTGGCGTTTTGGAGCGCGGCCCAGAGGCGCGTGTCGGCGGGGACGCGCGGGTCCATCGTGAGGTCGGGATTGATTGGGCGGGCGGCTAGTTCGGATGCGGAGACGTTGAGGACATCGACCGAGCCGGTGAGGGAGCGCGTGTCGATGCGGATGCGGATGAGGTCGCCGTTGCGGACTTTGCCGATGGGGCCGCCGGCCCAGGCTTCGGGGCTGACGTGGCCGATGCACGCGCCGGTGGAGACGCCGGAGAAACGGCCGTCGGTCACGAGGGCGATGCGTTTGCCTTCGGGCACGTATTTGAGCGCGGAGGTGACTTGATAGGTTTCGGGCATGCCGATACCGGGGCCGAGACCGATGAGCACCATCGTGTCGCCGGCTTTCACGCTGCCGGATTTCAGTGCGGCGATGGCGCGGGCCTCGGTCGTGAAGACGCGCGCGGGGCCTTCGTGCAGGTATACGCCGTCGTCGCCGATGAGCTCCGGGAGGATGGCGGTGCTCTTTACGAGCGCGCCTTCGGGGGCGAGGTTGCCGCGGAGAAACGTGATGGTGCTGGTGAGGCCGCGTTCGCGCGCGCGTGCGGGCGACATGATGACGTCGTCGGGGTTGATGCCATCAAGGGCGGTGAGTTTTTCGCGGAGGCGACGGCGGCGCTCGGAGGTTTCCCACCACGCAAGATTCTCGCCGAGGGTGCGGCCGGTGACGGTGCGGGCGTCGAGTTTGAGGAGCCCGGCGTCGCGGAGGTGAAGCATCACCTCGGGCACGCCGCCGGCGAGGAAGACCTGCACGGTGGCGTAGTGCTTCGGGCCATTCGGGAGGACGTCGACCAGGCGCGGGACGGAGCGGTTAATGCGCGCCCAGTCGTCGACGGTGGGGCGCGGGAGGCCGGCGGCGTGCGCGAAGGCGGGGATGTGGAGCGTGAGATTCGTGGAGCCACCGAAGGCGGCGTGGGC
>JANXSC010000326.1 GCA_025352845.1 Opitutaceae bacterium | reverse complement strand
CGCCCCGGCCACGCTGCCGGAGCGGCTGCACTGGTTCAAGTGGGAGGCCTACACGACGTGGCTCTCCGGCACGGCGCTGCTCGTGGTGGTTTACTGGCTGCGCTCGCAGTCGATGATGATCGATGCGGGCGTCGCGGCGCTGTCGCCGGCGCAGGCGATCGGGATCGCCGCGGCGAGCATGGTGGGAGCGTGGTTCGTCTATGATGCGCTGTGTCGCTCGCCGCTGGGAAAGCGCGATGGGCTGCTGGGCGTCGTGGTGTTTGCGCTGCTGGTCGCGCTCTCGTGGGGACTGCACCAGGCGTTCGGTGGCCGCGCGGCGTTCATGCACGTCGGAACAGCCATCGGCACGATCATGGTGGCAAATGTGTTTTTCGTGATCATCCCCGGGCAGAAAAAAATGGTCGGGGCGATGCGCGCCGGCGGCCTGCCCGATCCGATTCACGGGCTGCGCGGCAAACAGCGCAGTGTGCACAACAACTATTTCACGCTGCCGGTTCTGCTCATCATGATCAGCAACCACTATGCCTCGACCTACGGGCACAAGCATGCGTGGGCGGTGCTGGCGCTGCTGATGGCGGCGGGCGTGAGCATCCGGCATTTTTTCAACCGCCGCCACAAGGGCGTGCTCGCGTGGCAGTATCCCGCGCTCGCCGCGGTGCTGCTTGGCGTCGTCGCGTGGTGGACCGCGCCGCGGCTCATCGCGCTCCCGCCGGTCGAGGGCGTGGTAAACTTCACGCGCGTGCGCGCCATCATGGGCGAGCGCTGCATCAATTGCCATTCGCCGACACCGACGTTTCCCGGCCTCCCGCAACCGCCCGCCGGCGTGCTGCTCCACGCGCCCGATCAGATTTTGAAAAACGCCCAGCGTGTTTATCAGCAGGTGATCGTCACGCGCATGATGCCGCTCGGCAACCTCACGCAGATGACGGAGCAGGAGAGGGCGGTGATCGCCGCGTGGGTGGCAGCGGGTGCGAAGGCGGACTGAGACCAACGGCCCCACGCTTTTCGACCCAACTCACGGGCGGGACGCCCGTGCCACGTGGCATGGGCGGGCGGCACAGGGCCAATTTCGTTTACACATTGCTGGGGCGACTATGCCCCGAAAAACGATGGGATCGATAGTCCACGCCGGCTTTGCTGGCGTTTTGTGCAGGCGGTGTTGCATCGGCGCGAGACGTTCGCGGCGTGTTGCCGCCGCTACGGCCTGAGCCGGCCGAGCGGCGGGCCGAGCCTCTGACGGTGCGCGATCTGGCGAGTCGCTATGCGCTCGCGATCCCGGCGGTGCGCTCGCCCAGCGAACGCCTCGTGCGCGCCTGTCTCGCCCGCTTGTTCCGCCGCCACGGGCGGCCCCGGGCGTTGCGGATCGGCCAGCGGAGCGCCGTTCGGCGGCTGCGGTGCCCTCGGCCTCTCGCGGTTGAGTGTGCGGTGGCTGCGCCTCGGCCTGCGGGTGGAGTTCTCGCGCCGTGTCCGGCCGCAGGACAACGCGGCGCACGAGCAGATGCATCGCGTGCTCAAGGCAGAAACGGCGCGACCGCCGGCCGCCACGTTCGCCGCGCAACAACGCCGCTTCGCCCGCTGGCGCGACGACTCCAACCGGTGCCGGCCGCACAAGAGTCTGGGCATGAAAGTGCCGCACGCGCGCTACCGGCCGCGCGCGCGGCGCTGCTCCGGCAAGCTGCCCGCTTTGGTGTATCCAAAACGCTGGATCGTGCGGCGCGTGAACTCCGAGGGCCGCATTCGCTGGCAGCGCCGCAGCCGGGTCGTCGGCCGCGCTTTCGGCGGCGAATGGATCGGCCTGCGCCTGCGCGGCGGCGGCCGCCACGAGGTCTGGTTCGGCTCTCACCTCCTCGGCTGGTTGTTCGCGCACGACCTCGCGGGCCTGCGGCCCGCTCGGCGTCAACCACGAGGGTGAGGGGGCTGACGCCCCCTCCCTCCACCCTCCCCATTCTGCTAAAATAGTTCCGAGCCCGACCCACAGAGTGTAAACCAAACTGGCCCGCCCCCTGTAAACGAAATTGGCCCCGTGCCGGACGCCCAGGTCACGTTGGCCGATCAGGTGAAGGTGGCGCTGACGGCAGAGTTTGCGGCGGCGAAGGCGGAGGCGCCGGCGTTCAGCGCGGATGAGACGCTGTGGGAATATTTTCACCGGAAGGACGTGGATATCTGGAGCGCGAAAAACCGCCTGCTCACACCGGTGCTGGCGTTCGACCAGTTCGAGGAGATTTTCACGCTCGGGCGCACCGACGACGCGCGGCGCGAGCGGTCGCGGGCGTTTCTGGCGGAGCTGGCGTGTCTCGTCGAAAACCGCCCGCCGGCGGCGGTGCGCGAGAAACTCGACGCCGGTGTGCGCGATCCGCTGCGGTTCAATTACGACAAGCCGTCGTGTCAGGTCATTCTCAGTTTGCGCGAAGATTTTCTGCCGCACCTTAAGGGCTTGAAGCAGGAGATGCCGGCGCTTGTGCACAATCGCCTCCGCTTGAAACGTCTCAGCGGCACGCAGGCGCTGGAGATCGTCACGCGCCCCGCGCCGCAGCTTCTCGCCGAGGGCGTGGCGGAGCGCATCGTGGAATTCGTGTCCGGCGGACGCGGCGGCTCGGCCGGGCGCCGCGCCGAACTCGAAGTCGAGCCGGCGCTGCTCTCCGTCATCTGTCGCGAGCTGAACGAGCGCCGCCGCGCGCTCGGTCAGGCGCAGATCACCGCCGAGCAGGTGTCGGGCAACCGCCGCGAAATCCTCACCGATTTTACGAGCGCAGCGTGGCCGACCTCCCCGAGGCGATGCGTGCCTTCGTCGAGGATCACCTGCTCACAAAATCCGGCTACCGCGACAATCTCGCGCTGGAGACTTCGCTTGAGTTTCCCGGAGTCACGCGCCCGCTCGTCGATATCCTTGTCACGCGGCGGTTGCTCCGCATCGAGGACCGGCTCGGCACGCAGCGCGTGGAGCTGACGCACGACGTGCTCGCGGAAGTCATCCGCGCGAGTCGCGATGTGCGCCAGCAGCGACTGGCGACGGAGCAGTTGCACCAACGCGAGCGCGTGACGCGCCGCCGGATGTGGCTCGCGCGCACGATTGCGGCAGGGCTGCTCGTCGGCTTGACCGGGGTGAGCTGGGTGGCGTGGCGGGCGGTGCGAGCCGAGCGTGAACAAACCCGCCTGCGCTCCGAGGCCGAAGCCCTGCGCGCGCGCCGAAGCGGCCTTGCGCAAGCAAGCCGAGGTCGACGAACTGGCCGCGCGCCGCAAGACCTACGCGGCCGACATGAATCTCGTGCAGCGGGCGCTCGCGGTGGACCACCTCAGGCGCGCCCAGGACCTCCTCAATCGGAACCGGCCAAAAGAGGGCGAGACAGACTTGCGCGGCTGGGAGTGGCGCTACCTCTGGCAGTTCTGCCAGAGCGATGCGCAGTCTGTCGTCACCCAAAATCGCAATCGCATCGGATCGCTGGCCGCTTCGCCCGACGGAAAATGGCTGGCGGTCGGCGATGTGGAGAAGGGCGGACTGTCTCTCTTCGATTTGCTAACACGGGAGGAGGTCCGCGTCCCCGCCGGCGACGGTTACGTTTACGTCGCCTTTTCACCGCGCGAGCCATTGCTGGCGATCACGACGACGATTGGGTCGGCGACACCGAATCCCCAGTTCCGCGTGGTGCTGTGGAATACTGCGACGCGACGCAGCGTAGTCGAACTCACCCTCAACCAACTTTGCGCCAGATTGGCTTTTTCGGCCGACGGCCAGCAACTGGTGGCCTTTGGCGTCGGCGCGAGCGACGAAATCGCGCGCTGGCGGGTCGCCGACGGGGAAAAAATTGGCCGGTTTCCCGACGCCCGTGGGCAACATTATTGGTGTGCAGCACGTGCCGTTCGCCGCGACGGCTGAGATGACTACGGCGGCGCACGTGTCCTTTGACAGCTTCGTTCGCGTGGTCGATTTGACCACTGGGCAGGAAAAATGGAAAGCGAAGGGGGCCGAACAACGAGTCACGGCGCTGGCCTTTTCGCCCGAGGGACGATTGCTGGCCGCCGCGCCCGGCTTTCAGGAAGCGCCGGTTCGCCTGTGGGATGTCGAGTCCGGAAAGCAACTTGGCACCCTCGAAGGCCACCGCAGGTTTGTGCAGTCCCTCGTGTTCTGGCCCGATGGCAAGACGCTCGCAACGGCCAGCGGCGATCAGACGGTCCGGCTGTGGGATGTCGAAACTCGCCGGCTGCTCAAGACCCTGCGCGGTCACAAACTCGAGGTCTGGTCGCTCGCGTTGTTGCCGGACAATGGGACGCTGGCGAGCGGCAGCAAAGACGGAGAGGTTTACCTGTGGGACACATCGGCGACACGGGCGAAACAGGCGTTCGCGACCATCCCGCGATCCATTCAGTCTTGGCGCTACGCCGACGACGGCGAAGCGGTTATCACGGTTGACGACGATGGTCGAATTGAATGACGGGGAGGCGAGACCTTCCAAGGCAAGGTGGATTTGGCAACCACGACACCGTGTGTCGGCGCCGTGCTAGCTCGGACCGGCACGTCCGTCGTGTTAATAGCCAAAAATGGGATTATGGAGATTTGGGATTGGACCCGCCCAACGACGACGCGCGAATTGCCGTTTCCTGCGAATACGGCCGTGCCGATCGCCTTCCTTGGCGACGGCACCAAACTCCTGATCGCCCGGGGCCGGGAACAAAGATGGTCCACCATCGAAGAATGGAGCGTCGAGACCGGCGAACGAACCCGGGTTTTTCCCATCCCGGTCTTGCTAGGCGCGGTGCGTGGCGCGGTATCCCCCGATCAGCGCAAGCTCCTCGTCTCGGGTTTGACCGTGGGGCACGCGGTGATTGACTTGGCTTCAGGACAAATCGTCGAGTCGGGAGAATTGGGAGCGGGAAAGCCGGCGTTCTCCGCCGACGGCACACGAATCGCCATCGCCTCCAGTCGCGGTATCACCGAGGTTCGGAGCCTCGTCGCCGGCAAGACAACAATCGCAACGCTGCGCGGCTTCGTTCAGGGGATGCATGGCGCGGCGTTTTCGCCGGACGGAGATCGCCTTGCTGTCCAAGGCGGCGGATTCGAGGCGGTCAAAATCTTCGATATGGCAAACTGGGAGACTTTGCTGACGTTGGAGGGAGAGGGAACCGGCAACGCAACTATCACCGGATTCACGTTTTCCTTTTCACCGAACGGCAAGACTCTCGGCATAGTGTATGGACCGGCGAGGACACTGCACCTCTGGCGCGCGCCCTCATGGGCGGCGTGAGCCCGATCGCGAGGCCACCGGCGGCTTACAACGGCAATTCACCCGGCTAATTTTCCGCCATGAATTCCGGTGCCGCCCCCGCGTTGCGCGACCTGTCGTTTGCCGAAAAACTTCTCCTCGTGGAAGACCTTTGGGACGAACTTGCCAGCCATCCGAATGGAATTCCGCTTTCCGGCTCGGTGAAGTCTGAGCTGGATTGCCGCTACGCGGAGTATGTGGCGAATCCCGCCGAGGGCAGTCCCTGGGAGGACGTGAGGCGCCGGCTGGCCGCGTCGTGAAACGGCCCCGGCTGATCGTCCGCTCTCGGGCCGAGCGTGATCTCGCCGCGGTGATCGCCGAATATGTGGCCATCGCGCCGGGGTTGGGCGCGGCGTTTCTCAGCCGCACCGATGCGGCGATGGCGGCGATCCAACGCGCGCCCGAAGCCGGCCGGAAGTCGCACGGCGAGTATCGTGATCTGGTCGCCCGGTGATTTCCGTTTGGCATTTTTTATCTTTTCGACGGCGAGACGATCGCCGTCGCCGCCGTGCTGCCGCTGCGACAGGATCCAGCTTCGATTCGCAAGGCGCTGCAGTAGGATTTCGGCCGGACCACGCCGAACCACACGGAGACCGGGCCAGGAGGGCGTTGACACGGCCCTTCGTAGATACAGCGTGAGCACATGCACTCCGTCATCGCGAAAGTCTTCATGGCCGGCAATTCCAAGGCGCTGCGGCTGCCGCGTTCGCTCAACGTGAAAATGAAATCGTATCGCGTGACCCCGATGGGCACGGGCTTTATGGTCACCGACCCGGCGGCCGAGGCAAAGCGGCTGAAAGCGCTGCAGGCGTTGCGGGGCTCTGCGCCTGATTTTCCCGATCACACGAAATGATTTTCCTGCCGGACACGACTGTGTTCTCCCGCTACCTGCGGGATCGGGCGGAAGATGCGCGCTTGCTGGATCGACTGGAGGAAGCGCTGCCCGACTGCCGGCTGTCGGCCATCGTGGTGATGGAGTTGGAATACGTCGCGGCCAAACGGCCCGAGTTCGCGACGTTTCGTGAGCGTATCGCGCGATTGAAGGGGGTGTTTCCCCACGTGGAGGCATTCGATGAGGCGGCGGCGAGAGAGACCGGGTTTGTGCGCGCCTTCCTCGCCAACCTGAAACCCAACGCCCAGCCCATCGGGACGTATGATGCGCTGCTGGCGGGACACGCGCTGGCGATGGGCGCGACATTTGTGACGCATAACACGAGGGAATTTTCCCGCGTGCCGGGACTCAGCGTCGAGAACTGGCAGGGATAGGCGAGGAATTGAGGTGAACCGCTGACCACTCGCGAAAATCGGATGAGTCCGCCCGTGCCACCGCACCAATGGTGACTCTGGCAGAGAAGATTGCCGGATTGGCTTCCAGTGCATGCTTACGGCGTGAGCCACGTGCCCGAGCGGGCGCTGGCGAGGAGGGCTTCTATGGTGCGCATGTTGCCGACGGCGTCGGCGAGCGGGGTGGGGACGGGAGTGTCGTTGAGGATGGCGCGGGCGAAGGCGTCGGCTTGCAGCGTGTATTGGTCGCAGATCTCGAAGGCGATTTCCGTGATGGTTGCGCCGCGCTGGTGCCACAATCGCGTGGGCTTGTCGGGCGGGGCGTTGCAGGGAATCTCGATTTCGAGGCGGCCCTCGGTGCCGAAGATGTTCGCGCGTTGAAAGGGCGAGAGCTGGGTGGAGCAGGTGAACGTCGCGGTGCCGCGGCCGAAATCGAGGAGGCCCGAGGCGAGCCGGTCGGTGCCGAACGCGGGATCCATTTCGACGAGGCCGAGCACGCGGCGCGGTTCGGTGCCGTAGAGCCAGCGCGCGAACGACACGCAGTAGCAGCCGATGTCCATCATGCCACCGCCGCCGATGGCGCCTTGGTTGCGGATGTTGTTCGGGTCGACGTTCCAGTAGGAGAAATGGCTGTGCATCGCGCGCAGTTCGCCGATGCCGCCGCCCGCGGTGATCTCGCGGGCGCGGAGCCACTGCGGGTGGAAGCGATACATGAAGGCCTCCATGATTTTCAGCTGCGGATATTTCGTCGCGGCGGCGGCGAGTTCGGCGGCCTCGCGGGCGTGGAGCGCAATCGGTTTTTCGCAGAGCACGTGCTTGCCGGCGGCGAGGGCCTGGAGTGACCACGGGACGTGGAGGTGATTCGGCAGCGGGATGTAAACGGCATCGATGCCGGGATCGGCGAGCAGCGCCTCGTAGGAATCGTGGGCGCGCGGGATGCCGAGTTGCGTGGCGACCGCGCCGGCCTTGGCGGCATCGCGGGAGGCGATGGCGACCACGGCACCGAGCGAGGATTTTTGCAGCGCGGGTATGACCTTGTTCACCGCGATCTTCGCCGTGCCGAGGATGCCCCAGTTGATTTTGGCCATGGGGAAATCGTGGCGGATCGCAGTGCGCGCGCAATCCCCGCGGTGGAGCATGCCAAATAGGGCGTCTGTCTTGCAGACGCCGTGGTGAAATTGCCCGGAGCGGCGCGTGCAAGCCACGCGTCCTACGCGGAGAGAAATCAGTTCCGCACCAGCGTGCCAATTTTCTCGCCCATGATCGCTTTGCGGATGGCGTGTTCGTCGCCGAGATCGAAGACGAGGATGGGCACGTTGTTGTCCATGCAGAGGGAGAACGCGGTTGAGTCCATGACGTTGAGACGCTGCTTGAGCGCGTCGATGAAGGTGAGCTCCTCGTATTTCACGGCGTCGGCGTGCTTCTTCGGATCCTTGTCGTAGATGCCGTCGACCTTGGTGGCCTTCATGATGATGTCGGCGTGGAGCTCGGAGGCGCGGAGGGCGGCGGTGGTGTCGGTCGAGAAATACGGGTTGCCGGTGCCGGCGACGAAGATGACGACGCGCTTTTTCTGCAAGTGGCGCATCGCGCGTCGTAGGATGAACGGCTCGGCAATCTGGTTCATCGGGATGGCGGACTGCACGCGCGTGCTGACGCCGAGTTTTTCGAGGCAATCCATGAGCGCGAGGCCGTTGATGACGGTGGCGAGCATGCCCATGTAGTCGCCGGTCGTGCGGTCCACGCCGCGCTGGGAGCCGTCGAGGCCGCGGAAAATATTCCCGCCGCCGATCACGACGCAGACCTGCACGCCGAGGTCGTGGATTTCCTTCACCTGGGCGCAGGTGCGGTCGAGGGTGGCGGCGTCGATCGGGTCGCCGGATTTGCCGCCGCGAAGGACCTCGCCGGAGAGTTTGAGGACGACTCGCTTGTATTTCGGACGGGCATCGGGCTTGGAGTGAGGCATGGCGGTCAGGAAACGACTCCGAAAAATCCGCGTCAATGCCCGAGATGCGCGGCCGCGATCCATCCCCGGTTGAGACTCGGGCGGTGCGCACGATGGCGCGGGTGAAACTATTCCACCGTGCTTTCGGCGATTCGCTGCCGATAGACCTCGCGCGCGTGCGCGTAGGCTGCCTTGGCGTCGGACATCTCCTCGGCCTTGATGAAACGCTCCTTCTGCGACCAGCAGCGGTCCACGCCGGCGAGGCACCATTCCGCACTGCGCCGCGACGCACGAATCGGCTGGTCGCCCACGACGACGAAGATCGGGTTGGTGTGCGACGAGGGGAGGATGCGCAGCGCGACCCAACTGCTGCGCTCGATGGTCGCGTCGAACTCCACGTCCTGCACGCGGCCGTCGGCGGGAATATTTTTCTTCGCCACCGGATAACCGTTCACGAGGAGCTCGACCGCGACCTCGCGCGAGTCGCCAATGCGCGCGCGCTCGATGTCCCAGTAGGGTTTCGCGTTCACGGGGCGGCGCTTGATTTCGGGCGAAGGCTCGGGGTTGAGCCGCGCGGCGACGCGCGCGGTGGTGCGGATTTTTCCGGGCTGCGCGAGGCGAAGTTCGCTGCCGCTTTCACCCATGGCCACGGTGAACGAGCCGCTCGCGGCCTTGAAATTCATGAGGTGGCTCTTGCCGTCGCCGACATAGTTCCGGCCGGCGCGGATGCCCTCGCACCAATCCTCGAAGGTCCATTTCGCGGGCAACTGCACATAGCTGCGGCCGAGACCGACGCGCTCGCCGTAGATGCAGGGGAAATCGGTTTCACCGCTGATGCGCGTGCGGAAACCCACGTTGAGGGTGTGATACCAGATGTTGAGTTCCCAGGTGTAGGGCGTGTCCACCGTCGAAATGAAATCCACGGCAGGCACGAGCTGGCCATCGGGACCGGGGACGAGATGCGTGACATCGACGATGTATTCGTTGGCGCCGATGCCGTTGAACGGCGGGACGACGTAGTTCGGCAGCGCGTCGGCGACGGTGCGCACCTCGCCGGAATTTTTGCTGTTCGCCGCTTCACTGCTGCCGGACGCGATCGGCTGGAGGCCCCAGCCGGAGTGCGCGGGGCCGACGAGCGCGCCCTGTTTTTTCGCCCAGCGCAGCGTGTTCAGCCCGAGCGTCGGCCAGTGCGTGGTTGAGTCGCCGCCGGGATACATCTGGTCCTTGAGTCGCAGCAGGCAGAGGTGGCCGCTCTGGTGGGAGCCGAATCCGCTCACCTCGACATCGTAGCGCAGGAGGTAGGGAAACGTGGAGACCTTGTCGTCCACGCCGGTGAAAAACTGTTTCTGATAATCGAAGCACGGGCCCCAGGTGAGGTTGGTGCCGACCTTCAAATCCTCGCCGAGACAGTGCCGCATCATGTCGGGCGCGTGCACGCCCTCCGTGGGATTCACGTAGTGCGCGCAACCCGCCGCATGGATGTGATGATCGCCGGACCACCAGCCCGTGAGCGACGGATCGATCCAGCGCTCGACCTTGAAAGCCCACTGCTGCGCGCGCGGCGCGACGGTGAGATTCATGGTCTTCGCGATCGACTCGGGGCCGCGCTGAAACTCCACGACGTAATCACCCGCCGGCAGCCGCAACTCCTCGCCATCGGCGCGGTAGATCTGCGGGTGAAACGCGAAGTCCGGTGCGAGCCGTTTCGCCGGCGATGGATAAACGCGCTTCTGCCGATCGCGGATGACGAAGGCGGCGGTGGTCGGCTGGTTGTTTTCGTCGCGGACGCGCAGCGTGACGGCGTGCGCGGGTTCGCAGCGGAACAAAATATCGGTCTCGTTACGGAACCCGAGGTCCTGCGTGCCCTGGCCGACGTCGAAGGAAAATTTCACCTCCCGCCGGCCGGCATCGCGGCTGTAGAGCTGGATGATCCGGTATTCGAGTTCGAGTCCACTGAGCGCGGCGCGGAGTGGTTGCGCGTCGAACATCTGCAACTCCAGCCAGCGGCCCGGCACATCGTCGGCGGGTGAATTGAAAAGCCGCAGGGCGTTCGGGCTCGTCGCGCGGAGCGTTGCCGTGGTGCCGGCCTCGTTCTGCACCTTCACGAGAAACGCGCGCCAGCCCTGCTCGGCCAATTCCGGTTTCGCCGGGCCAGCGGCGACCTTCACGCGCATCTCCGGGTTGATGGTGACGAAGAACAGGCAATGCCGATCCAGAATCTCCTGCGCGCGCGTGGCGGCGTCTGCGGCGGTGGGCGAAATTTGTTCCAACCCGCGCCGCGCCGCCGCGGGCAGCGGCGCGCCCTGATACTCCAGTGCCTCAATCACGCGCTTGATTTGCGCGGAGAGCGGCTGCCACTCGACGTGCGACACGACAGGCAAGATCGGTTCGGCAGCGCGGCCGGGCGCGAGCGGGATCACCAACGCGGCGCAGAAAAGCGGAAGGAAAGTTTTCATGGGGAGAAATGGTGGCAGGCCGCTTCGCACGACCTCTCCAGGGGAAGCAGAAGGCGACAGGGCGGTGGCGGGGTTGACCCGTTGAGCGCGCACTGAGGTCGCGGCGAACGCACGGGGCTGGGGAGGATCGGCCAGCAGCGTGTGCCCCGTGCGCCGTCGGTTGCGAGCCGATAAATCCGCGCGCGCCGTGGCACCGGGCGCTGCGCTGCATCCGCACGGGCAAATCAGTTTCCGCGATCTTCGCGCCCGGCCCGAGCCTGGGGCCGCGCCATCGTTTCGGTTGCGTTCAGTCCCGGCATGGGCACCGATGTGCGCCTGAATTTTCCCCGCACCGCATGAAGGCTTCCGATTTTTTTACGCTGCCCGTGTCGCTCGCGCCCTTCGCGCGGTTTTTTCGCCCCGACGTGCCGCCGTGGGAATGGCTGAAACAAATCGCGCCGGCGCTCGCGAGCGTCACCGCCGCGCCCAATACCACGGAGTGTCCGCCCGGCGTCCACGTCGAGGGCAACGTGTGGCTGCACCCGAGCGTGAAACTCCCCGCCTACGCGACGATCATCGGCCCGGTGTGGATCGGCGCGAAGTGCGACATCCGCCCCGGCGCGTTCATCCGCGGCCATGTGATCACGGGCGAGGGCTGCGTGCTCGGCAACGCGTGCGAATTCAAGAACTGCCTCCTGATGGACGGCGTGCAGGTGCCGCACTTCAACTACGTGGGCGACTCGATCCTCGGCAACCGCGCGCACTTCGGCGCCGGCGTGATTTGCTCGAACCTCCGCCTCGACCGGCAACCGATCGTGATTCGCACGGAGACGGCGGTCTACGAAACCGGCCTGCGAAAGTTCGGCGCGATCCTCGGTGACGCCGCGGAGGTCGGCTGCAACGCCGTGCTGAATCCCGGCACGGTCCTCGGCCCACGCGCACTCGTCACGCCGGCCATCGCCGTGGGCGGCTACATCCCCGCCGCGACGATCGCGCACGCGCGCCCTGCGATAAAGTTGATTCCGCGCCGCGACTAATCGCGCTTGCGGAATCGAAAAGCAAAAATCGAGAATCGAAAATCTTGAGAACCCTCACCGGCATCACGCCCTCGGGCACGCTTCACATCGGCAATTATTTCGGCGCGATGCGCCCGGCGATCGACGCACAGGCGCGGGGAGACTGTTATTACTTCATCGCCGACTATCATTCGATGACGTCGGTCACCGACGCCGCCGAGCGCCGCAAGAACACCCTCGGGATCGCGCTCGACTGGCTCGCGTGCGGCCTCGATCCGAAGACGAGCGTCTTCTGGCGGCAGAGCGATGTGCCCGAAGTCTGCGAACTCATGTGGATGCTCGGTTCGCTCACGCCGATGGGCCTGCTCGAGCGCGCGCACAGCTACAAGGACAAGACGGCGAAGGGCATTTCGCCCAACTTCGGACTCTTCGCCTATCCGGTGCTGATGGCGGCGGACATTTTGCTCTACGACACGCACCGCGTGCCTGTCGGCAAGGACCAGAAGCAGCACCTGGAGATGACGCGTGACATGGCGATCAAGTTCAACGAAGCCTACGGCGAGACGCTCGTCGTGCCCGAGGCGGAAATCCGCGACGAGGTCGCCGTCATTCCTGGGCTCGACGGGCAGAAAATGTCGAAGAGCTACGGCAACACGATCGAGATCTTCGGCGACGAGAGGGTGCTGCGAAAAAAAATCATGGGCATCGTGATGGATTCGCGCACGCCCGCCGAGCCGAAGCCTGACGCGGACAAAAACCTAGCGATTCAGGTCCTGAAATTTTTCGCGCCACCGGATGTCGCCGCCGATTTTGAGAACCGGCTGCGCGCCGGCGGCCTCGGCTACGGTGATTTGAAGAAGGCGCTCTTCGAGCACTACTGGAACTATTTCGCCGCGGCCCGCGCGCGGCGCGCCGAGCTCGCGGCGAATCTCGATCACGTCGAGGCGGTCCTGCGCGACGGCGCGCTCCGGGCGCGCGCGACCGCCGAGCAAGTCATCGGTCGCGCGCGCAGGGCGTGCGGGCTGAGGTAGGACGAGGAGCGGGGGGAGGGCACCCCGCCCACAACACCACGCCTTGAATCTGAATTGATGTAGGCGGGGTGCCCTCACCCCGCTCGGGAATTTTCGATTCAATGCACCTGCCGCACGTTCTGCCTTTCGCAAGAACACCGGTCTATTTTTTCACTGCGTGCGTCGCAGAGCGGAAATCGATTTTGGCGTGCGACGACGTGCATCGGACGTTGGTTGAGGAATGGGTGAGTTCTGCCGAGCACGACGGTTGGTTCGTCGGCCGATATGTGCTGATGCCCGACCATGTTCACTTCTTTGCGTCGCCCTCGGCGGATGCGAAACCGCGCGCCGACTGGTGCAAGGCGTGGAAATCAATTTCTTCGCGGCGAATCACCACTCTGACCGGCGTGCCCGCACCCATTTGGCAGCCGGAAACGTTCGACCATATTTTGCGCAGTTCCGAGTCGTATGCGGGGAAGTGAGCCTACGTGGTGGCCAATCCGGTGCGTGCAGGCTTGGTGCGCGAAGGTGAAGCGTGGCCGTGGCAGGGTGAGATTCATTCGCTGAAAGGCGGGTGAAAATCCTGAGCGGGGTGAGGGCACCCCGCCTACATCAATCTCACTTCGCCTTCGCCAGCTTCGCCGCGCCCTTGATTAATTTCTCGGCGACCGCGAGGGGAAGATCCGCGGGTTTGCGGAAACGGATGCAGCACTTGCCGCAGTCGAGGCCGAGTTTTTTCAGCGTGGCGCGGTGCGGGTCGACGGCCTCGGGGTTGATGTAGAGCGCGAAATATTGCTTCTGGCGGTTGAAGGCACCGACCATCGCGCCGCCAGTGCCATAGCAGGGCATCCGGTATTGCATCGATTCGGCGCCTGGGGCTTAGCGGAGGAAAAGCGCGCGGATCTGCTTGAAGACCGCGCGGTCGTCGTCGGCCAGCATTGCCAAGAATTCATCGACAGTTTTCGCCGTGGAGACCATGGGCGTGCCAGTTGAAAGGGAGGATTAGATGACGCGCTCGGGCGGCGGTTGCAACCGCGCGATCGCGGCCATGATGCGCTCGCTGGCGATTTGGTAGCGCGCTTTGCCCGCGGCCGGGTCGTCATAGGCGGCGGGCAGCATGGGCGGACCAAAGGTGACGGCCACGGGTGTGCCGAGGCGCGGGAACTTCGCGCCTTTGCCGAAGGCCTCGAACGATCCGAAGATGCGCGCGGGCACCACGGGCACCTGGGCGCGGCAGGCGAAGAGGCCGACACCGGGTTTCGGGGGCTGAAGCAGACCGTCCGGCGAACGCGTGCCCTCGGGAAACATGATGATCACCTTTTGCTCTTTCAGCGCGTGGAGCACGCGCTTGATGGCCGTCACATCCGAGCCGCCGTCGCGATCGACGGGGATGACGCCCACGGCGTCGAGCCACCACGAGGGAAAGCCGGGTTTCCAAAGGGTCTTGCGCGCAAAAAACGTCACCTGTCGCGCCATCTGCGCCCCGACCAGAAATGGATCGAGGTGGCCCGCGTGATTCGCCGCGAGCAGGAAGCCCCCGGACGTGGGGAGATTTTCCGTGCCGGTCACGCTGCCGCGGAAAGCCATGCCGTAGATCGCGGTCGCCAGGTAGTGCGAGACGCCATAGACGCGCTGCATCTCGACCTGCGGAAACGCGCGGCTCATGGAGTGCCGAGCCGGGCCGCGAGGGGCACGGCCATTTTCTCCACGACCTGCGCGAGCGTGACGTGAGTCGTGTCGATCGAGACCGCCCCGAGAGGACACGCGAGCGGCGAAGTCTTGCGCGACGAGTCGAGCCGATCGCGCTCCGCGATTGAGTCCTGGCCGCCTTCGCTCGCGCGGCGGCGGGCGCGCTCCGCCGGATCGGCGTGGAGGAAGAAACGGAAATCGGCGTCGGGAAAAATCACCGAGCCGATGTCGCGGCCCTCCATGACGAGGCCACGGAAATTTTTCTCGCGCGCGACGCCGGCGAGCCCGCGCTGGTAGGCGAGCAGGGCGGTGCGCACCTCGGGAATCGCGGCGAAGTGGGAAACGTGGTCGTTGACCGCGCGGCTGCGAATCTCATCGCCGGCGACGTGGCCGCCGATTTCCATCGCCGCAGAGCGACCGTTCACGCGGGTGGCGAGCTTGATGCCGGCTAGCGCGGATTTCACGGCGGCGAGGTCGTGGGAGTTTACGCGCTGCCGCAGCATCTCCGCGGTGATCGCGCGGTAGAACGAACCGGTGTCCACGTGCAGCAGATTGAAGCGCTCGCTCAGGGTGCGCGACGACGACGACTTGCCGGACGCCGCGCCGCCGTCGATCGCAACAATGATGAAGGGTGTGGACGGCATCAGCAGGCCAACGATTTTTGCCGCAACGTCTCCAGCAACGCAAAAAAATGCGGAAACGTCTTCGCGCAGCACGCGGGATTTTTGATCGCGAGCCACGGGCGGCCGTCGCCGTGCAAGTCGTGGCAGCCGAGAATCCCAAAGCTCATCGCGAAGCGGTGGTCGTGGTAGGTCTCGATCTCGACCCCGGATTTCAACGGATGCGGCGTGATCGAGAGCGAGTCTTCGGTTTCGACGACGTGCTGGCCGAGCTTGGTCAATTCGCAGGCCATGCCGGCAACGCGATCGGTTTCCTGTTTTCGCGTGTGGGCGATGCCGGTGATTCGCGTGGGGCCGGAGAGGAGAGGGGCGATGGCGGCGAGCGTGAGAAACGTGTCGGAAATGACCTTGAAATTTCGATCGAGACCGGTGCGAGGGCCGCTGCGAGGGAAGGAAACGTCGAGCCCGCGCGCGTGCGCGACGACGCTGGCGCCGACGGCGCGCACAACGGCGGCGAACTCCGTGTCGCCTTGCAGCCCGTGTTTCGAGTCCTGCGCACCGAGGAGCGAGAGCCGACCGCCTGTGACGAGCGGTAAGGCGAGGAAGTAGCTCGCGGCCGACGCGTCGGGCTCGATCGCGTGGGTGCCGCCGCTGAGCCGATAGGGTTGGGCTTGGGCCGCGATGGTGAAGGATTGGGCGTCGCGGCGCTGCACCAACGGACGTTGGCCGGGCGAGAACGCCCGCATCGTTTCCGCCGTCATGTCCACGTAGCTCCAGCGGACGCTGCCGCGGAGCGTCACGTGGACATCGCCGTGGGCGAGCGGTGCGACCATGAGCAGCGCCGAAAGCAGCTGGCTGCTTTCGCTGGCGTCGAGTTCGATCGCGCCGCCGACGAGGCCGCGCGCGTGAATTTCGAGCGGGAAGAATCCCTCCGCACCCGTGCAGCGAATATCCGCGCCGAGTGCGCGCAGCGCGTCGATCAGCGGCTTCATCGGGCGCTTCCTCATCTGCGGCACGCCATCGAGCCGGTAAATGCCGCGCGGCGCCGCGGCGCAGAGCGCGGTGAGAAAGCGCGCGGCGGTGCCGGCGAGGCCGACGAAGAGTTCGACGAGGGCATCGCTGCGGAAAAGATTTTTCTGGTTTGAGACGCGCAGGGTGAGCGCCGTCTCGTCGGCTGCGACGGTGCAGCCGAGTTGTCGTAGTGCCTCGCCCATCAAGTGCGTGTCTTCGCTGAAGAGCGCGCCGGTGAGCGTGACGGGCTCGTCGCAAAGTGCGGCGAGCACGAGCGCGCGATTGGTCAGGCTTTTCGAGCCGGGCAGCACGACCTCGCCGCGCGCGGGGCGCGTGAAGGGCTGAATCGGCAGGACAGCGGGCGGCGGCATGGAAATCCCAGCGTCGCGAACTGCCCGGCGCGCGCCAAGGAGTTTCTGTGCCGAACTCCGTAGCAGGGCAGTTTGCCCATGCTGGTTCGGAAACGCGGTCAGGCTGACCGCGCTACACCGGCAGTGACTGCCGAGGGCGCAAATCAGGTTTTGAGCAGTCGCGGAGCGACGCAGTGATATTAGCCGTGGGCTTCAGCCCACGGAACCGTGGTGCCAAAACAGGTGGCGTCGCGGAGCGACGCCTGAGCCCTGCCATCACCCTCAGGCGTCGCTCCGCG
>JANXSC010000309.1 GCA_025352845.1 Opitutaceae bacterium | reverse complement strand
CCGCCCGCGATGCGGCGCGCGGCGGCGCGGATATCGGACAGGGTAACGGGCATGAATCGTCATACCGCGTGCAGGGCGGAGGGAAAAACAAAACGGCGTGATGACAGACGCGGCGGTCGCGGCGCGTGTCGTCAACCCGGTGTTGCTTTCAGCACCGCCCGGGTGGGGCGCATCTCAGTTTTTTGCAGTGACGGCCGACGCCACGCGCAGCGCGGGCAGACGGCATAGTGCTACGCCGCAGCGCATTTTCTCCCAACGATGCGTGCAAGAAACTGAGATGCACCCCGGGATGCCTTCCGGCAGGAATAGCGTTGCGACAAAGAGGCGCGGGGATAGACTGGGAGTCTTTATGGAGAGAACGATGGAAACTTCGGGGGGCGCAAAGCTGGCCGCCAAGACGGCCCGGGCCGGGGCGCGCCGCCGCCGGGACTAGCCGCATGTATCAGGTCACTTTTTCCGCGCAAGCGATGCACGAGTTGAACCGGCTCGACAAGCTCGCGCAGCTCGACGCCCTTGATCCCATCACGAGCCTGAAGCCGGCGGACCTCGCGCAGCCGCGGGAGCCGCTCGGGCAGTTCCGCCGCGGCACGAAGTCGCTCTACCGGCTGCGCGCGCGGGATTTTCGTTTCTATTTCGAGGCGCAGGGCGAGACGTTGCACGTCGACTACATCCTCCACCGTAATTCGCTCGAAGATTTTCTCCTGCGCAACAAGCTCCCGGTGTCGGAACAGCAGTTGGTGGAGCAACACTCCAAGTTCTGGAAATACCTCGAAAGCCTCACGAAATGAGCCTGCGAAATCCGCGCCCCCCCCGCGATCCCGAGGATCCCTACAACGTCACGCAGGCGAGCCGGATTTATTTCCTGCCCAACCTGATGACGGCGGGAAATCTCTTCTGTGGTTTCATGGCGATCGTGCAGTGCATCCAAGCGCGGTTGGCGGAGACTTCGGCGCTGGGAGAATACAACGGCGCCACCAGCGGGGAACACTACAAGTATGCCGTGTGGCTGATTTTCGCCGCGGCGGCGTTTGATTCGCTCGACGGTCGATTGGCACGGATGGGGGGACGTGAGTCGCTGTTCGGCGCGGAATTCGATTCGCTGGCGGACGTCATCTCCTTCGGCATGGCGCCGGCGCTGCTGATGCTCTACCTGATTCTATCGCCGACGCAGGGCATCGAGTGGTTTCGCATCATCGGGGGCTTTGTCGGGTTCATTTACCTCCTCTGCGCGGCGATGCGGCTGGCGCGGTTCAACGTCATCACCAATCCCCTCCTCCATCCGGCGCAGAAGGATTCGAGCAAGGACTTCGTCGGCTTGCCGGTGCCGGCGGCCGCCTCGACCGTCGCGGCCACGGTATTGTTTCTCCTCGACCTCGCAGACCGGGACAAATCGCTGAAGTCGTGGGCGCTCGCGATGCCACCGCTGATGCTGCTCGTCGCTTTTCTGATGATGAGCACGGTGCGTTATCCGAGCGGCAAGAAGGTTGATTTACAGACGCAGACAAAATTCCGGCCGTTCATCGTCGTGCTCGCGGTGATCGGGCTCATCGTTTTCTACAAGGAAATTGGACTTCTGGTCGTCTGTCTCGGCTACATTTTCTACGGATTGGTCCGTCACCTCCGCCGCAGCCGGCTCAACCCCACGGTGCGAAAAGCGCCGCCGAATTCCGTGTGAGGAACCTGCCGATGACCTCCGAGCAACCGGGGGGCTGCGAATAAACATCCCCTTTCTCGCCAGTTGCCCAAACTTCTTCACATGTCCAACCTGCCCTTTTTCCCCTGCACCAGCGCCCGGTTGCTGCGCTTGTTCACCGCCCATATGAATACGGATAGAATTCCTTATTGAACCTGTATTCTTTTAGCCTTTGTTAGTTTCTTCCAGACCTCACCAGTTGGCCCCGCATGAAATTCAAAATCAACCGCGATCACTTCGCCAACGGCCTTGCCCAAGTCCTCAACGTGGTCGGCTCCAAAGCCACGATGCCCATCCTGAGCAACGTGCTCATCGAGGCCGAGAAGGATCAAATCTCGCTCACCACCACCAATCTCGACCTCGGGATTCGTTGCAAAATCAAGGCGGAGGTGAAGGAGACCGGTGCCATCACGCTGCCCGTGAAGCGCCTCGCCGGCATCGTGCGCGAGCTGCCCAATGTCGATGTCGCTTTCGATGCCTCGCCGAACCACTCGGTCAAACTCGCCTCGGGTGGCTCGACGTTTCGCATCATGGGCATCGGCAAGGAAGAGTTTCCGCCGTTGTCCGAATTCGGCGACGAGAAGGCCTACAGCCTCGAACAGTCCGAGCTCGCCTCGATGCTCCGCAGCGTAGCCTATGCGCAGTCGACCGACGAGACACGCTACATCCTCAACGGCGTCTATTTCAACTTCAAGGAGGGCAAACTCTCGCTCGTCGCCACCGACGGCCGCCGCCTCGCCCTGATGGCGAAGGAAATGGACGTGCCGGCCGCCAGCGCCGGTGCGATCATCTTGCCGGCCAAGACCGTGGGCGAACTGACCCGGCTCCTCGACAAGGGCGAAAAGGTTAAAATTAACTTCAACGACCGGCGCGCGGCCTTCCAGATTGCGACCGACAAGGACACGAGTGGCCTCATCGACCACGTCTATCTCTACTCCAAGGTCGTCGAGGGCAATTACCCTAACTACCAGCAGGTGATTCCGAAGGAGACGCACCAGCGCATCAAGCTGGAGCGCGAGCTCTTCCTCCAGTGCGTGCATCGCGCCGCCCTCGTCTGCTCGGAAAAGGCGAACTCGGTGAAGATAAAACTGTCGAGCAACCTGCTCGAACTGACGGCGCAGAGCCCGGATTTCGGCGAGGCCCACGAATCGATGGCCATCGGCTACAGCGGCCCCGAGCTACAGGTCGCGTTCAACCCGACCTTCCTGATGGATCCGCTCAAGGCACTGACGAAGGACGAGGTTTTCTTCGAGGTGAAGGACGAGGTCAGCCCCGGCGTCTTCAAGACGCTGGAGAGTTTCGTCTGCGTCATCATGCCCGTGCGGTTGAGCTGACGACTGGTTTTCCACTGCGGCCGATTCGATAGCACCGGGTCGCTTGATTGTTGTCTGAACCAACGCACATTCGCGTTCGCTTCCTCCCTCGCCGATCCCTTGCAGACATCCTATTTCATCATCGCCGCCGTCTTCGCGTCGCTGGTCCTCATGCAGGTCAACCAGCGCGTCGGCTCCCCTCTCCTCTCGATCGCGGATCGCTGGCTGCGCTGGCTGGTGTTTTCGCTGGGCGCGGCGCAACTCTGCTCCGATTTCAAATGGATCGACCGGCCGTTTTGGGTGCTGGCGGCGTCGTTTTTCATCATCTGGTTCCTTGGCGAGACGCTCTACAACTGGCTCGCGATCTCGGCGCACAGCCTGAGCGCGCTCCCGCTTTTTCCGCGCTACACCATCAACACCACGGGTGAGGAATGGCCGGTGCAGCCGCGGCTGCTGCAAATCCGCGAGTGGCTGCGCGCGCAGGGCTTTCGCCAGGCGCAGGCGCTCAAGGCCGAGCTGGGTGGCGGGGTTTTTATCCGCGTCTCGATTTACCACGATGCCCAGGCCCGCGTGCGGGTGCAGGTGACCTTCATCCCGCAGGCCAACGGCGCGATCTCGGTCTGTTTCGCGGTCGCCTCGGTCGCGGCCGACGGCAGCCGCTACCTGACCGACAACCTCTACATTCCCTTCGCCGGCTTTTATCCGGAAAACTGGTTTGTCGAGCGCGCGCCGTGGCGGCGTTCGCTGCCGCGATTGCTCGCCCGGCACCGCGCGCGCCTGAGCGCCGCCCGCGTCGCGACCGTGCCGTTCACCACGGAGCCGCTCGCCGATTTCAACTCCATGCAGCACGAGCTCGACCGCCTCAACACCGAACTCGGCTTCCTCCATCCCCAAGCCCAACGCGAGGATCTCGGCAAGTTCACCCACGAGGGCCGCTACCGCGTGTGGAAGGAAATCTGGATGCTGAACTACTTGGGCCGCGCGGCGCGGTATGAGTGAGTGTCACTTCTGCGGCGCGGCGGGCACGCGGAGATCGAATTTGAAGTGACCGATGCGGCCTTCGCTGCCGCGCTTGAGCGTGCGGGTCGGTTGCGGCAGTTCGATGGTCTGGGTTTCTCCGTCGTAGATCGCGATCGCGGAGAACGCCTGATCGCAGGGGTATTCTTTCCGGGCCGTGGGGAGAACGGTGACGACGAGATTTCCCTGCGCCTCGCAGCGCTTCACGTCACTCCCGCGCACGCCGCGGCCCGCCCGGTCCGCCCGGTCCGGCGCGAGTTCGATCACCGCGCGATCGCTGGTCAGCTTCAACTCGGTGTTCTCCAAGGTGAAGGCGCGGTGAATTCGGATCAGTGAAGTAGCCATGGAGAAATCAAAACCTTCACCCGACAATCGATTGAAATCAGTCGTTACGGTGACGTGACCGTCGCTCGTGAGTGTTTCATTGGCGGTGTCCCACGTCGCGGTGTCGGCCTGCACGCGTTGCACAATGCGGTTGGGTTCATCGGCCGAAAAATAAACCAGCTCAGCGCCCGTGAGAGTCTGCAACGGCCCGCGCAGCGTGCCGCGTTCCGCGCGCAGCGCATGGGTCCGCCGGCCCGTGGCATCGAAAAATGGCAGCATGATGCCTTCCGCCGCGATCTCGGCGGCGACCAATTGGGCCCCGAGACAAGCGAGCAAGAGAAGGGCGGGCGTTCGCAGGTGCATGTTGGGAGCGACTGAGGTGAGCGGAAAAAATTCACCCACCGATATAACTCATCTCGACCTTCGCGCGCGCCTCACCGCTGGCCAGCACCTCGGCGCGGTCGTCGCTGTAGCGATCCAGGCGGCCCTGCCAGATGCGACGGAGGAAGTTTTCTACGTCGGCCTCGGTTGAACCGGGCGCGCGCACCGCGCCGAGCACATCCCAGCCGAGCGCGGCGAAGAGACACGTGTAGAGTTTCCCGTCGGCCGAGAGGCGCGCGCGGTGGCAGTCGCGGCAAAACGGTTCGGTAACCGAGCTAATCAGCCCGATCTCGCCGCGGCCGTCGCGGTAGCGGTAGCGCGACGCCACTTCGCCGCGATAGGCCGGCCCCACGGCTTCGAGCGGCCAGAGCGCGCCGATGCGCTCGACGATCTCGCGCGCGGGCACCACGCGCTCGCGCGCCCAGTGGTTGGTGTTGCCGACATCCATAAACTCAATGAATCGCAGGGTGTGGCCGCGCGCGCGGAAATATTCGCAGAGCGCGGGCAGCTCCGCGTCGTTCACACCGCGTTGCACCACGCAATTGATCTTGATGGGCAGCCCGAGCGCGGCGGCCGCATCGATGCCGCGCAACACGCGGCCCACTTTGAAACCTAGTCCGTTCATTTTACCCGCGGTCACGTCGTCGAGCGAATCGACCGAGACGTTGAGCCGGTCGAGTCCAGCCGCGCGCAGCGCGGGCGCGAGTTTTTCGAGCAACCAGCCGTTGGTCGTGAGCGCCACGTCCTTCACACCGAGTTCCTGTTTCAGGGTGTGCACCAGGTCCGGCACGTCGGCGCGGAGCAGCGGTTCGCCGCCGGTGAGCCGCACTTTTTCCACGCCGAGCGTCTGGAATGCCCGCACGATGCGTGTGAGTTCCGCGAGCGTCATCAGCTGCGGATCGCGTAGAAACGCATGGCCGGGGCCGAACACTTCCGCCGGCATACAATAGGGGCAGCGAAAATTGCAGCGGTCGGTGACCGAGATACGCAGATCGCGCAGCGGGCGGTGAAATTGGTCGGTGACCAGCGGGACGTTGGGAGTCGCAGAGGACAAGGCAGGGGAAGAGAGGACACAGAGTTGGGGGGTTTGCCAGATTTGTCCTTTTGTCCCGCGGTCTTTTGGTCCTTTAGTCCTTCCGATGCTTACCCCCGCCGAAGCTGAAAAACTCGTCTTCGAAAACGTGGCGCCCTTCCACCGAGAAGATTGCCCGCTCGCCGCCGCGCACGGCCGCGTGCTCCGCGCCGAGATTCGCGCCGACCGCGATCTCCCCCCGTTTGATCGCGTGACGCTGGATGGCTACGCGTTGCGCGCGGCGGCGCTGGCCGAGGGGGTCCGGACCTTTCGCGTCGAGAGCGTGCAGGCGGCGGGCATGCGCGCCTTCAACCTCGGCGCAGCCGCCGACGCGTGCATCGAGATCATGACCGGCGCGATTTTGCCCGACGGCGCGGATTGCATCGTGCCCTACGAAGAAACGTCGCGCGACGGCACCACCGTGACGATCAACGGCGGTGTCGATTCTCTCGTCCGCGGTCACGCGATCCACGCGCGCGGCAGCGATCACCGGGTGGGCGAAGTCATTGTTTGTCCCGGGGTGCGGTTGACGGGGCGCGAAATCGCCGTCGCGGCCGCGTGCGGCTATGGCTCGGTCGTCGTCAGCCAGTCGCCCAAGATCGCGGTCATCTCTACGGGCGATGAGCTGGTCGAGATCGGGGCGGCCGTCGCGTCGCATCAGATTCGACGCAGCAACGACTACGCGCTGCGCGCCACGCTCGCCGGCGCGGGTTACCCCAACGTCGCGCGCTTTCACCTGCGCGACGTGCGCCACGAAATCGAGCACCTGCTGTGGCACATCATCGCGGAGTTCGATGTGGTCGTGATTTCGGGTGGAATCTCCAAGGGCAAGTTCGACTACCTGCCGAGCGAACTCGATCGGCAGAATGTGCGCCGGATTTTTCAGGGCGTGGCGCAGCGCCCGGGCAAACCTTTTTGGTTTGGCGTCACCGCACGGAAGACACCCGTCTTCGCGCTGCCGGGCAATCCCGTGTCGGCGTTCACGTGCCTGCATCGCTACGTGTTGCCGGCGCTCGCCCACGCCAGTGGTGCCGCCCCGATTCCGCCGCGCGTGGTCGCACTTGCGGCACCGGTGACGTTCAAGCCGAAGCTCGCGTATTTTCTGCCCGTGAAACTCTCCAGCGGTCCACGCGCCGAATTGCTCGCCACGCCTGATCCGAGCAACACCTCGGGCGATTTTTCCGGACTCATCGCGAGCGACGGTTTTGTCGAACTGCCGGCCGATCCAACGGAATTTCCCGTGGGCACGCACGCGCCTTTCCGCCCGTGGGTGTAGCGCACTCCCTTGGCGTTGAATGTTCAGCGTTGAGCGTTGAGCGTTCGCGCCCGACAGTGCGCGTATGTTTTCGCACCTCGACGCGCAGAACCGCCCCGCGATGGTCAACGTGGGCGACAAGGCCGTGACCAAGCGCACCGCGCACGCCGTGGCGGTCGTGACGCTTCCGGCCACGCTCGCCGCGCTCCTGCGCGACGGCGAGATCGCCACGAAGAAGGGCCCGATTTTCCAGACCGCGATTCTCGCCGGCGTGATGGGCGCCAAAAAAACCAGCGACCTCATCCCCCTCTGCCACCCGCTTCCGCTCGACGACTGCCAAATCGAGATCGTGCCCGACGCCGCCCGCGGCGAGATCGCTATTCACTGCCGCGCTCAGACGCACTCCAAGACCGGCGTCGAAATGGAAGCGCTCACCGGCGCCACCGTGGCCGCACTCACCTTCTACGACATGGCGAAAGCCGTGACCCACGGTATCGTGATCAAAGACGTGCGCCTCCTCGAAAAAACCGGCGGCAAACGCGACTACCGCGCCGAGTAGGGCGCGGTCTTTGACCCGCCCTCGGAAAACCCGCAGCGCTCCTGATGATCACCCTCCACGTCCAATACTTCGCGATCCTCCGCGAACAACGCGGCCTCACGTCCGAGACGCTCGCGACTTCCGCCGCGACGCCCGCCGCGCTCTACAACGAACTGCGCGCCTGCCACGGCTTCACGCTTCCCGGTGATCGCGTGCGAGCCGCGGTGAACGATTCATTCGTGCCTTCTTCGTCTTCTCTGCGCGACGGTGACCGCATCGTTTTCATCCCGCCGGTGGCAGGCGGGTGATCACGGTTCCGCCCGTCGCGCGAACTGCGCGGTTGCCCTGCGCTTACCCGCGACTTCAACTCGCCGCACGTCCATGGCGTCACCCTTCGCGCTCAAGCCCACCCACGCGCCCGTTCGCTCCTACTACACCGCTCTCGCGCAGCTCGCCAACGTCGGTGCCAGGCACGAGACCGCCGTCCGCGAGGCGTGGCACACGCTCGTCGAGCATTGCGCCGGTCCGCTCAAGTGGATGCTCGTCCGCGAATACGCGCTGACCCGCAAGAGTTCCGCGCCGCTCCGCCTCGATGGTGCGCTCCTCGACGAATACCGCCTCGTCCACGGCTGCCTCGAAGCGAAGGACGATGCCGACGATCTTGCCGCGGAGATGCGCGCCAAGCTCAAGCTGGGCTACCCCGCGAAAAACACCCTGTTCTGGCAGCCCCGCCGCGCGCTCCTCGTGCAGAACGGCAGGGTCGTGCTCGACTACTTCCTCGACACGAAGCCCGAACAGCTCTGCGAAATCCTCGCGAAATTTTTCGCCTACCCCGAAGCCGTGATCGCTGAATCGAAGAAACGTCGCACGACAGGCGACCGCATTAGTCCTGTGTTTCAACAGGCCATTGTTTCATGGCAATGAATCGCAGCCATACAGCCGCTCCGGCACTGAACGATCCAGTGCCGCTACTCGCCAAATCTCGCTCGCACAAGCGTGCGCTTGGTCAGTTCTTCACCCCTCCCGCGCTGGCAGATTTCATCGCCTTGTTCTTCGTCCGGCCGCAACGCGACTGGCGGGTAATCGACGCCGGCGCCGGTGTCGGCGCGCTCACCCTCGCGCTCGTTCAGCGCATCGTGCACCAACGCCCGAAGCCTGCTTCGTTTCACGTTACCGCCTGTGAAATCGATCCCGCGGCGATCGAATCATTAAGAGAAACGCTCAGCACATGTGCGGACCTTTGCCGCGGGCATAATATTTCATTCACCGCCGAAGTTCAGACCGAAGATTTTATCTCACGGACCACCGCCATGCTGGAGCAAGGGCTGTTCGCTCCGGCGCTCAAAACATTCAATGCGGCCATCGTAAATCCGCCCTACGCCAAGCTCAGAACCGGTTCGCCTGCGCATCGCCGCCTGCAGGCCGTGGGAATAGATGTCACCAATCTCTACAGCGGTTTTTTGGCTTTGTTGAGTCGGCTGCTCGAGGCAGACGGAGAAATGGTCGCCATCGTGCCCCGCAGTTTCTGCAACGGGCCTTATTTCCGCGCTTTTCGCCGGGATTTTATTTCCCGCATGGCGTTGAGTCGTCTGCACGTTTTCGCCTCTCGCACGGCGGCTTTTGCGAGCGAGAGCGTGTTGCAGGAAAATATTATTCTGCGCGCCGAGCGCGCATCCATCCCGCCCGACACCGTCGAGATTTCCACCAGCCACGGTGATCTCACCGATTCCGTTCGCACTCACCTTTTGCCGTGGACCGAAGTCGTTCAGCCCGACGATGGGCAGTGCTTCATTCGTTTGCCGGCCAGCGATCAGGAGCACGCATCCCTTGTTCGTCTTGCGGGCATGGGCCAGACGATCGCGAGCCTCGGACTCGGCGTCTCAACCGGTAAAGTGGTTGATTTCAGAGCGCGGGCACATCTGCGCGCCGAGGCCAGCAGCACGGACCATCCGTTGTTCTATCCCTGCCATTTTGCAGCGGGTGCTCTTCGCTGGCCCAAACCGGGCGGCAAGAAACCGAATGGCTTGGATGTTCCCGCGAGCCGCCGCGACTTGCTCGTTCCACTCGGCGTTTACGTCGTGGTGCGGCGGTTTTCATCCAAGGAGGAGAAAAAACGCATCGTCGCCAGTCTCATCGATCCCGCGCGGCTCCCTGCCGCCACGTCCTGGCTCGGAATCGAAAATCATCTCAATTACTATCACCGCGAGGGCCGCAGTCTTCCTCTTTTGTTGGCGAAGGGCCTCTGCGCCTACCTGAATTGGAGCGTGGTCGATTCCTATTTCCGCCATTTCAACGGGCACACACAAGTGAACGCCACCGATCTTCGCAGCCTGCCCTATCCCTCTGCATCCGTGCTCGCCCGCATCGGTGCGGCGGTCGGTGCCGAACTGCCAGACCAGGCCGAGCTGGATTTGCTTGTTGGCGGCTTTTGCCTGCCCAAATGAAAACGAAGTCGACTGCAGGGAAAGCCGCCAAAATTCGCGCCGCGCAGGATATCCTGCGTGCCCTTGGTTTTGCCGAACGGCAGAGCAGCGAAATGTCCGCGTTGGTTTTGCTGGCATTGGCTGTTCTCAAGCCGAAGCAGCCGTGGGCTGAGGCGACCGCTCCTCTTTGCGGTATCACGCCCATCATCGCGTTTATTGCGCAGCACTATGGCGTCGGCTACGCGCCGAACACGCGAGAGACCATTCGCGACGAGGCGGTGAAATTCTTTTCGGAAGCGGGACTGTTGTTGCGCAATCCAGATCAGCTGGGTCGTCCCACCAACAGCGGTAAGACCGTTTATCAACTGGAGCCGGCGGCTCTGGCGGTCCTGAAAATTTATGGAAGCGAAACGTGGTCGCACTCGATCGGTTCCTACGAAAAGCAACGCGCGAAAATTCTTGTCGAACTGCAATGGCAGCGGGAACTCAATCGCGTGCCGCTCGTGCTGCCAAATGGCGACAAGCTTACGCTTTCAGCCGGCGGCCAGAATCCGCTGATCAAGTCCGTGGTCGAAGAATTTTGTCCCCGTTTCACTCCGGGGGCCGCCGTGGTTTATATCGGGGACACCGAAACAAAATTCCTCCACCTCGATGCCGCGCACCTTGCAGGGCTTGGGGTTGCGCTGAAAGCCTCGGCCAAAATGCCTGACGTGGTGGTGCATGATATCCGTCGGAACTGGCTCGTTCTGATCGAAGCCGTCTCGAGTGCCGGTGCGGTTGATGGCAAGCGGCGCTCGGAACTGAAGCAGCTTTTCAAAGCATCGACCGCCGGCCTTGTTTTTGTGACTGCGTTTGAAAGCCGCCGGGCGATGCAATCGTTTCTTGGCCAGATTTCATGGGAATCAGAAGTCTGGATCGCCGAGTCACCCGATCACCTCATCCACTTCAATGGGGAGCGATTCTTGGGACCCTATCCCGATGTCACGCCATCCAGTTAGTTGAGAACGTAACAACAGCGCCCTACGCATGACTTCGATCTTCGAATCGACTTCGAGTTTCCGCCTCGCCGCGCTCCCGCTCGACCCCTCCGCCCTGCAGCGCGCGCTCGCCGATCCGCGCGCGGGCGCGTGCGTGACGTTCGAGGGCTGGGTGCGCAATCGCAACGAGGGCCAGCCCGTGCTCTCGCTCGAATACGAGGCCTACGCGCCGCTGGCGGTCTCTGAGGGCGAGAAAATACTGGCGGAAGCTCGCACGAAATTCTCGCTCGTCGCGGCCGCGTGCGTCCATCGCACCGGCCATCTGCAGCTCGGCGATCTCGCGGTGTGGGTCGGGGTCACGGCGGAGCATCGCGGGGCGGCGTTTGAGGCGTGCCATTACATCATCGACGAAGCCAAGGCACGCCTGCCGATTTGGAAAAAGGAACACTACGCCAGCGGCGCCACGGCGTGGATCAATTGTGCGACGCGCGGGGAGCACGGTGGGGCCGCGGCGATTCCGCCGGCGTGAGTTTTCCCGCTTCCTTTTCAACCGGCAGTCGCGAGCAAACGCAGATTCGTTCTCGAATCGAAACTCCCGCTCGTCCATTCCTACTCGCATGATTTTCTTCGCCGCCACCGCGACCAGTCCTTCCTTCTTCGATCGCCTGCGCGACATCCCGGCGGACGTCTGGCTGAAGCTCGGGCTCGGTATCCTCGCCATCATCGTCGTGGTGATAGTGCTGCGAAAGCTCGCCAAGATGAACAAGTTCATCCTCGGGTTTCTGGTGCTGCTGGGGCTGACGTTCCTCGGCTTCAACTGGCTCTACGAGCGCAACGAGCCGGCGTGGGCCACGCCCTTTGTGCAGGCCGTCGCCGGGTTTTTCCCCGCGAAACCGGGCAAGTGACCCGTGGCGTGCCGGCGTCTTAGCCGGCTCGGCCGCGGTTTTTATGCCGCGCGCCGAGAAAGGATTTGGTTTTCACCGCCATTTGGCTAGTCCTCCGCCTTCTCTTTCCCTCCATGGCTAAAACGCACTCCGACATCGGACTCATCGGCCTCGCCGTCATGGGTCAGAACCTCGCCCTCAATATCGCCGATCACGGCTTCCGCATCTCGGTTTACAACCGCACGACGGAGAAGACCGAGAAATTCGTCGCCGAAAATCCCTCCACGCCCGGTGGCCTCATCGGCGCGAAGACCCTCGAGGAGTTCGTCGCCTCCCTCGCGAGGCCCCGCAAGGTCGTGATCCTCGTGCAGGCCGGCAAGGCCACCGACGCCGTGATCGACAGCCTCGTGCCGCTCTTCGAGAAAAACGACATCATCATCGACGGCGGCAACGCGCTCTGGACCGACACCATCCGCCGCGAAAAAACGCTGAAGGAAAAAGGTCTCCGCTTCATCGGCTCCGGCGTGTCCGGCGGCGAAGAAGGCGCGCGTTTCGGTCCCTCCCTCATGCCCGGCGGCGACCCTGCCGCCTACAAGGAACTCGCGCCGGTGTGGAACGCCATCGCGGCCAAGGTCGACGCCAAGACCGGCGTGCCGCTCACCGGCGCTGCGCCCGGCAAGCCGATTCAGGGCGGCGTCGCCTGCGCGACCTACATCGGCGAAAACGGCGCGGGCCACTACGTGAAGATGGTCCACAACGGGATCGAGTATGGCGACATGCAGATGATCTGTGAGGCCTACGCGTTGATGAAGGGCCTGCTCGGCCTCAAGCCCGCCGAGATGGGCGGCATCTTCACCGAGTGGAATGCCGGCATGTTGGGCAGTTTCCTCATCGAGATCACGGCTGACATTTTGAAGCAAAAGGATCCGGTCACGAAGAAGCCCTTCGTCGACATCGTCCTCGATACCGCCGGTCAGAAAGGCACTGGCAAATGGACCTCGGTCAACGCCCTCGACATGGGTGTGCCCGCCCCGACGGTTGCCGAATCCGTGTTCGCCCGCTGCATCAGCGCGATCAAGGAGGAGCGCGTCGCCGCCTCGAAGATCCTTAAGGGCCCGAAGAAAAAATACCGCGGCTCGAAGAAGGCGCTCGTCGCCGCGATTCACGACGCGCTCTACTGCTCCAAGATTTGCTCCTACGCGCAGGGCTTTCAGCTCATGCGCGAGGCGCAGAAGGAATACAAGTGGACGCTCAACTTCGGCGAGATTGCCCAAATCTGGCGGGGCGGCTGCATCATCCGCGCGGTGTTCCTCCAGAAGATCACCGAGGCTTATCAGCGCAACCCGGCCCTCGCGAATCTGCTCCTCGATCCTTATTTCAACAAGACCGTGCAAAAGGCGCAGGAAAACTGGCGCAAGGTCGTCGCCCTTGCCAGCGAGTGCGGCGTGCCGATCCCGACCTTCAGCTCCGCGCTCTCCTACTACGACAGCTATCGTTCCGCGCGCCTGCCGGCGAACCTCCTCCAGGGCCAGCGCGATTTCTTCGGCGCGCACACCTACGAGCGCACCGACCAGCCCCGCGGCAAGTTCTACCACATCGACTGGCCCGAGGCGGGGCGCCCGCAGTTGGAGATCAAGTAACGACACTGCGAATCGCGCCGCAGAACTTTCGAGGGCCCGCTCCGGTGGGCCTTTTTTTTGCCCGGACGTATTTAACCTCGCCCGATGGTTGCTGCATCTACTGCGCCGCGGCTGCGGGTGTTGCGCTCCACGGCACGAGCACGGGCTTCGGCGCACCACGCTTCGCCTCGGGCAGCCCCAACATCCGCCGCGCCCCGCCGATCACGCGGTCCCAGTCGAAGGCCGGACCGGGATCGGTTTTGTTGGTCTGCACGTGGAAGTGACCGAGAACGCCGGCGTAGCGCTTCAGTTCGTCGTCCGGCAGTTTTTTGGTGACGAGATTTCCTTCGGCGTCGCGCGGGTAGTCGCAGGTGATTTTGGGAAACACCTTGCAGAGGGTGGCGGTGAGTTTCGTGAGCGCGGCGTATTGCTCCGGCGTGAAATCATACTGGAGCAGCTCGGTGCCCTGCACGTTGCCGCGCACGAGTTCGGCGCGCGCGGGCCGGCCGACAAAATCCTTCGTGAAGATCAGCGGGTCGCCAAAGCGCTCCGGCACCTGGATGAACGGTCCCTGCGCGTCGTGGGGATACCACTCGTCGAGCGCCTTGTGCGCACCGGGCGGATAGGCGCCCATGTTCGCGATCTCGATGCCGATGGAGCGGCCGTTGGAAATCGTCGCGTGCCACGCGCGCTCCTTGAGATCGACCGTCTGGTAAATGGTCCCGTCGATATCGATCATGAAGTGGACGCTGAGCCCGCGCAGGTCGTGGAGAATTTTGAAGCACTGCTTGCTGATCCCCGCGACGTCGTAGTGCATCACGAACTGGTCGACGGTGCGCTGGAGCAGCGGCAAGTCCCAGCCGCCGCCGCGCACGCGCTCGATCTCCTCGGGCGCGAGGCCGTCGCGGCGCGTGTTGTAGCGGTTGGGCTGGCGGAGGTCCTTCACGGCGTCCTTCGTTTTCTCCCAGCTGCTTTCCTCTTCGGGGCTGAACCGCCGCTCGACGCGGTAACCGTCGTAACCGCGCGGATCCATCCAGGTGACGATGCGCGTGCCGGTGTGAAACAACTGCCCGGCCACGATGATCTCGTCGCCCTTGCGCTTGAGTGGCTTGCCCGGCCCGGTGTGGCAACCAAGTAGGATGAACGTGCTGAGGGTGAGTGGGACGACGATGGCGAGGGGCAACAATTTTCTCATGGTGGGGTGAAGCCCCCGAGCCGAACGCAACCCGCCGTCCGGCTCAATCGCGATCGCGCGGGGCGGCGCGGGAAATCATCTGGCGTCGCGGCGTGCGGCCCGCTGATTTCTGCGCATGAGATTTTCCTCCTTCGTTTGGATGGGTCTGCTGCTTGCGCTCCGCGCGCTCGCGGCAAACGCGCCGGTGCAACTCGGTAACGAGGTGCTGGCTGCGGGCGGTTTCAAGGAGCTCGCCGGCAAACGCGTCGGTCTCATCACGAATCCCTCGGGCGTGAACCGAAAGCTCGAGACGACGATCGAGGTGTTGCGCGCCGCGAAAGGCGTGCAGCTCGTCGCGCTCTTCGGCCCCGAGCACGGCATCTACGGCGATGTGCCGGCCGGAGACAAAGTCGAGAGTCGCACCGATGCGCGCACCGGCCTGTCCGTGCACTCGCTCTACGGCGCGACGCGCAAACCCACGCCCGCGATGCTCGCGGGCCTCGACGCGCTCATCTACGATCTACAGGACACGGGCGCGCGTTCCTACACGTTCATCAGCACGATGGGCCTCGCGATGGAGGCGTGCGGCGAGGCGGGCATCGAGTTTATCGTGCTCGACCGGCCGAATCCCCTCGGTGGTGTGCGCGTCGAGGGGCCGCTCGTCGAGCGGGAGAAATTCCGCTCGTTCGTGAGCCAGTGGGACGTGCCCTACGTTTACGGCCTCACCTGCGGCGAACTCGCACGGATGATCAACGGCCGCGGCTGGATCAAAAAATCCTGCAAGCTCACGGTCGTCCCGATGCGCGGTTGGCGGCGCGACATGGTGTGGGCCGACACCGGCCTGCCGTGGGTCCCCGCGTCGCCGCACATCCCTCACGGCGACTCGCCGCTATTCCAAGTCGCGACCGGGATGCTCGGCGAAATCGGCGGCGTGAGCATCGGCGTCGGCTACACGCTCCCGTTTCAAACCATCGCCGCGCCCAAGGTCGATCCGCACGCGCTCGCGGCGAATCTCAACGCCCGCCTTCTCCCCGGTGTCGTCTTCCGCCCCCTCACCTACAAGCCCTACTACGCCGTGTTCAAGGACGAGATCGTGGGCGGCGTGCAGCTCCACTTCACCGATCCCGCCGCCGCCCCGCTCACGGCGATCAACTACCACGCGCTCGAGGCGCTGAAGCAAGTCGCGGGACGTGACGTGTTCGCCGAAGCCGTGAAGGCCAAAAAAACCTTCGACATGTTCGACAAGGTCAACGGCACCGATGCCACGCGCCTCGCCATGCAGGCGGGAAAATCCGCCGTAGAAATCGTCGTCGGCTGGCACGCCGCCGAGGAAAAATTCCGCGCCGAGCGGAAGAAATACCTGCTGTATTGATCGGAAATTTGGAGTGCGGCGGCTCGACGCCGCTTTTCTGCGCTGCGGCTTGACGCAGCGTGCGCTGGCGCAGGCGCGGGCCGTCGAGCCGGCCCGTCGGAAAGCGGCGTCGAG
>JANXSC010000278.1 GCA_025352845.1 Opitutaceae bacterium | reverse complement strand
CGCTCGGGCGCGGCGCCGAAATCGCGGGTGAGCTCGCACTCCAATTCGTCGATGGACTGCACTTTTTTCACCGGCACGCAGGATTCGATGATCGCTTTGAGCCGGCGGTGGTAGGCGATGTAAACCTCGGGCCGCGACTCGACGATGGCGATGCCGGGACACAACTGGCGCGCCTCGGCGACGCGGACGTTGCGCTTGAGGCCGAGTTTTTTCGCCTCGATGCTGATCGCGATGCAGCCGGTGGTCTCGGCCATGACGGGCACGACGCCCACAGGCCGGCCGCGCAGCTCCGGCCGCTCCTGCTGCTCGACGGAGGCGAAGAACGAATCGAAGTCGATGGCGAGATTGCGGAGCACGGCGCGGAAAAACTGAGCCGCGAAAAACCGCTGTGCAAGCCGCGCGCGACGGGCTTAGGTTTGCGTCATGCGCATTGCCGTCCTCTCCGACACGCACGATCGATTTCCCGCATCGCTGCCGGGGCGGCTGCGCGGGGCCGACGAGATCTGGCATCTCGGCGACGTGTGCGATCCGGCGACGCTGGTGGAATTCGAGCAGCTCGGGCCGCCGATGCGCGTGGTGCTGGGAAACTGCGACGGGCATTTCGCGTGGCCGTTGGACCTCGAACTGAAACGTGCGGGCGTGACGTTTTACCTGACGCATATTCCTCCCTCGCGCGCGCCGAAGGGAGTGCAGGCGGTATTGCACGGCCACACCCACGTGCCGCGCGATGAGGTGATCGGTGGCGTGCGCTGGCTCAATCCGGGGTGCATCACGCGACCGCGCGGGGTGCCGCCGAGTTTTGCATGGCTGACGGTCGAGGCGGGAAAGTTGACGCGGTGGGAAATCGTGCGCGTGTAAGCTCGCGGTCACGCGCACCGCGACGATACTGCCTCATGCCCGGCGTCGACCCCAAACTCTGGCCCAACCTGCTCAGCGGCGTCCGTATCGCGCTGATGCCGGCGTTGCTGACGGTGGCAATGGCGGGATCGCGCCCATGGTTCATCGGGCTGCTCGCGGCGGCGCTCTCGACCGATGCGCTCGACGGATTTTTTGCGCGACGGTTCAACGCGCACACGGAACTGGGCCGCAAACTCGACAGCGCGGCCGACTACCTGACGATGATCACCGGGCTTTCCGGGATCGCGCTGCTCTGGCCGGAGATCACGCGCCGCGAGCTGCCGTGGATCGCGGTCGGGCTCAGCGCGTTTTTCGGCGTGGTGGTTTTGGGTTTCGTGCGGCTCGGCCGCGCGCCGTGCTACCATACGTGGGGCGCGAAGGCCGGGGCGGTGCTCTGCGCGCTCTCGCTCATACCGCTCCTGGCGGAGTGGACCGCCCTTCCATTCCACGCCGCGATCGCGCTGCTCGTGGCTGCGGGCATCGAAGAGATGGCGATCGTGCTGCTGGTGCCGGAGCACACGGGCGAAGTGGCGACGCTCTGGCATGCGCTTCGGCAGCGATGCACGCGGCAAAGATAATTCTGGCGCAACGGCGCGCGTTGCGACACGACGTAAACGACGACGGCGGGTGCCGTGTCTTCCCCTCCCAATCTTCATCATGGCGATCACGCGACGCGAAATGCTGCGCACCACCGGACTCCTGGCCGGCGGCTCGGTGCTGGCCGCCGAAAGCACAGTGACAGGCGCGGTGGCCGCGGCGGGTGGCGTGGGCGCCGCCGGTGCGGCTGCGGCGGACACGCCCGCCGATATTTTCGACTACGAGAAACTCGCCCCCACTCGCATGACGACGATGGGCTGGAACTACATCAGCGGCGGCGCGGCGGACGAACTCTCGTTGCGCTGGAACCACGAGGCCTATTCGCGCCTGCGGCTGCGACCGCGCATCCTCGTAGATGTTTCGGTGCTCGACACGCGCGTGACGCTGTTTGGCCGCGAACTCGCCTTCCCGATTCTCCTCGCACCGACGGCTTATCACAAACTCGCGCATCCCGACGGCGAGGTCGCGACGGCGCGCGGTGCCCATGCCTCGGGTGCACTGATGGTCGTGAGCACCTCGGCGACGACGAGTCTCGAAGACGTGGCGAGCGCCGCGCCGGGACCAAAATGGTTTCAACTCTACGTGCAGCCTGACCGCGAATTTACGCGCGAACTTATCCGCCGCGCCGAGGCCGCGCGCTATGAGGTGCTCGTAGTCACCGTCGATTCGCCCGTGCTCGGCGCGCGCTACCGCGAGACGCGCACGAAATTTACGCTCCCGCCCGGCATCGAGCGCGCCAATCTCAAGGGCCTGAAAACCGCGACCGGCGGCCACCGCGCGACGGAAGACACGATCTACAGCGCGCTGCTCGATCCGAAACTCACGTGGAAGGAAATCGAGTGGCTGCGCTCGATCACGAAACTGCCCGTCGTGCTGAAGGGTGTGATGAACGCCGACGATGCCGCGCGCGCCGTGGATGTCGGCGCGGCGGGTCTCATCGTTTCCAATCACGGCGGGCGCAATCTCGACACGCTGCCCGCCACGATCGATGCGCTGCCGGAAGTTGCGGCGCGCATCGGCGGCCGCGTGCCCGTGCTCGTCGACGGCGGCATCCGCCGCGGCACCGATGTGCTGAAAGCGATTTCGTTCGGCGCTTCGGCGGTGCTCATTGGGCGGCCTTATCTTTACGGCCTCGCGGTCGGCGGCGCGGACGGCGTGGCGCGCGTCGTGAACATCCTCCGCCGCGAGTTCGAGATGGCGATGGCGCTCACCGGCCGCACCACCGTGGCGCAGATCGATCGCGACGTGATCTGGCGGTAGCGTCGAAAAAGCGTGCGCGGCGTTGACGCGGGCGTGATTCGTGACGAAATCGCAACTCAAAGAAACGAATGTTCGAAGACGGGCGCCAAACCCTCCTTGCCTTTCTCGCTCCTGCAGCCGCTCCGCGGCTTCAGCCGATCGTGATTCCGCGCTCCGCCGCCCCGCAAGCGTCCGCCGGCGCCATCGTGTTTGAACGCAGCCGGCGCGCACACAGCTACCGGCTCACGTTGCGGCGCGACGGCACGGCGGTCGCGACGATTCCCGTGCGCGGTTCGGAGCGCGAGGCGCGCCGCTTCGTCGAGCTGCATCACGAATGGCTGGAGCGCGCGCGCGCCCGCCAGAGCCGCCGGCCCCGCGCGGCGGAATTTTGGACCGTGGGCACGCACGTCTTGTGGCGCGGCCAGATGACGGAGATCCGCGTGGCCGCCACGATGGATCCGTTTGGCGGCCCCGGCCTGCCGCCGCGGCCCAAGGTGTGCCTCGCCGCGGATGTGTTTCGCGTCCCCCACCTCGACAGCGATCTGCGGCCCACGCTCGAGGCGCACTTCGCGCGGCGGGCGAAGATCGAGCTGCCGGCGCGCGCGTGGGAACTCGCGGCCGTGGTGGGCGTGGAGGTGAAGCTCGTGGCGGTGCGCAACCAGCGTTCGCGCTGGGGCTCGTGCTCGGAAAACGGGACCATTTCGCTCAACTGGCGGCTCGTGCAGACGCCCGACTTCGTGCGCGACTACATCATCCACCATGAGCTGATGCACCTGCGGGAGATGAACCACTCGCCGCGCTTCTGGGCGCGCGTCGCCGAGGTCTGCCCCGAATGGCGCGAGGCCGAGCGCTGGATCCGGCGCAACGGGACACTGGTGGGGCTCTGATTTCAGGAAAATCCCAAACGCCAAAATTCAAACGCCAAATAAATTTCAACGGCCAAGCTCCAACCAACGGCGGAGTGTAGCGGTTGGAATTTTTTGGCGTTTGAATTTTTGGCGTTCGGGATTTCCGCGCGCTGCGCGCGCGGTGTTACCGCCAGTCGAGCAGCTCGACGTCGAAGACGAGCGTGGCCCGCGGCGGGATGCTGGGCGGTCGGCCTTTTTCGCCGTAGGCGAGCCAGTGCGGGATGATGAGGGTGCGCTTCTCGCCGCGCTTCATGGTGCGAAACACCTCGTCCCAACCCGCGATCACGGCGCCGGTGCCGATGCGGAACGTGAAGGGCACGCCCTTGCGATGCGAGCTGTCGAACGGCGTGCCGTCGAGCAGCCGGCCGTCGTAGTGGACGATCGCTTCCTCGCCGACTTTGGGGGTGGCGTCGCCGGCGCCGGGTGCGAGGACGACGTAGCGCAGGCCGGACGGCAGCTTGTGCGCGGTGCCGAAAAGTTTCGCGATCAGCAGATCGTCCTCGGTCGTGTATTGCGGGTTCTGTTTGTCGAGCGCCTCGCGCATCGCGCTGTTGATCGGGCGGCCGGGATTTTTCCGCAGGAACACGCCGGAGCGCGTGATAACGGCGGCCCCGGCGAGGAACACGCCGAGAATGAGGAGAACATGGATGCTGCGCATGGGAGGAGTCCGACAGCTAGGCCGGTTGTCGCGGCGTTGGCAAACTTCGCGCGAAACCCGGCGCGCCTGATTACTTTTTCGCCAGCAGATCGAGCGCCGCCGCGCTCATCGCCGCGATGCCGGTCTTGATCGTCGGCTCGGGCACGGGGGCAAACTTGCTCGAGTGCAGCGAGGGCAGCGGTGTGCCCGTGCGTTCGCTCTCGGCGACCTTGGCCGGATCGACCGCCCCGAGCCAGAACAGGCAGATCGGCACTTTTTCCACCGTGCGGCCGAACTCGCTGAAATCCTCGCCGCCCATCACGGGATCGACGGTGCGGACGTTGCCTTCGCCGAGCGCTCCGACGAGCGCCGCGTGCACGCGGCGGGTGAGCGCGGGATCGTTGCGCGTGGCGGGCGTGCCCTCGGAGTTCAGCACGGTCACGATCGGGTGCAGCTCGTCGGGCAGTCCCGCCGCGATCGCCTCGCCGCGGCAGATGCGCCGAATCGCCGCGAGGGTGTGCTGCCGCACATTGTCGGAGTAGGAGCGCAGCGTGAGCTGGAGCTTCACCTCGTCGGGGATGATGTTGTGCTTGGTGCCGCCGTGAATCGAGCCGACGGTGACGACGGCGGGATCGAGCGGGCGCGTCTCGCGGCTCACGATGGTCTGGAGCGCCGTCACGATCCGCGCGGCGAGCACGATGGGATCCTTGGTGGTGTGCGGCCAGGCCCCGTGGCCGCCGACGCCGCGCACGGTGATGTCCACGCTATCGACGTTCGCCATCGCGAAGCCCTCGACCGTGCCGACCGTGCCGGTGGGGAGCACGGCGCTGTCGTGCAGCGCGAGGGCGAAGTCGGGTTTGGGAAATTTCCGGAAAAGGCCCGCGCTGAGCATCGAGCGCGCGCCGGCGCCGCCCTCCTCGGCCGGCTGGCCGACGAACACGAGGGTGCCGGCCCAGCGGTCGCGCAGCGCGGCGAGCACGCGGGCGGTGCCGACGAGGCAGGTCATGTGGATGTCGTGGCCGCAGGCGTGCATCGTGGGCACCTCCTGGCCGGCGAGGTTTTTCATGCGGGCCTGGCTCGCGTAGGGCAGCCCGGTCTCCTCCGGCACGGGCAGCCCGTCGAGATCGCAGCGGATGAGGAGCGTGGGACCGGCGCCGTTTTTCAAAACGCCGACGACCCCGAAGCCGCCGAACTTTTCCGTGACCTCATAGCCCGCGGCGCGGAGTTCGCCCGCGACCTTGGCGGCGGTGCGTTCCTCCATGAGCGAGAGTTCGGGGTGGGCGTGGAGGTCTTTGTAGAACGCGTCGAGCGACGCGTAGTCGGCGGCGACTATCTTTTCGACTGTGTCGCGCAACGCCGGGTCCGCGGCGCTGGCGAGATGGGCAAAGATTCCCGAGACAAATAGGGCGATTGGAAGGCGCGAGAGACGCATGGCGTGAGCGTGGATGAGGGTAGGGAAGCGTGGCAATCTCGGTCGGACGAAGTAGAAGCGAGTCGCGCCCTCGCGCTACCGGCTGACTAACGCCTGCGTGGCCGGGCAGTGGCAGGCCACGATGCGGCAGGTGCCGGCGCGCTGCAATTCTCGCAGGCTCGCGACCGTGGCGTCGTAGGCGCGGTTGTCGTGGATTACGATGCGGGCGAGGAGGAACGGGGAAATTTTTTCTTCGATTTGGCGATGGTGCCAGAAGGCGTCAGCGGCGTAGAGGAGCCGACCGTGCGCGTCGGCGAGGCGCACGCCGAGATGCCCGGGCGCGTGACCGGGCAACTGCAGCAACGTGATCGAGCCGTCGCCAAAAAGATTGTGGCCGGAAAAACCCGTGACGGGATCGGGGCGGAATTGCGCGAGCGAGATCGGGTTGGCGCGGGCGGCGAAGTCGTCGGGGAGTTGCGCGGGCAGGAACGCGTGGCGGGTTTGCGCGAAGGCGGAGAGCGCGAGTAACGGGGCGAGGGCCTCGGTGGCGTGGTGAAATGTCGCGGCGGGAAACTCCCGCGTGCCGCCGATGTGGTCAGCGTGAAAATGCGTCAGCACGATGTGCCGGATGTCCGTGGGCTCGATGCCGTGTGTGCGCAGGATCTCGGCCGTCGGTTCGCGTGTGACGACGGGCGTAACCCAGCGGTAGAGGCAGCGCGGCCAACGGCGCGTGGCGGCGGCGAAGCTCGTGCCGTAACCAGTGTCGATGAGCACCCAGCCGTGGCGCGGGTGCGCGACCGCGAGGAAAACGGCCTGAAATTCGCCGATACGCCACGTGCGCCGGTCGGCCATCGCGAGCAGTTGCCGACAATAGCCGCCATTTAAATAACGAATTTCCATCGGAGCGGGCGAGATGCGGGCGAAGCTCACAACGTGAACACCATTGCGGCCTGCGAGTAGCCCGCCGCGGTGCCGATGAAGATCACCCGCGAGCCGGTGCCGATTTTTTCGCGCGCAAGATGCAGCGCAAACGGAATGCCGGCGGCGACGAGATTGCCGTGATCCGCGAGCGAGCTGTGCAACCGGTCCCGTGCGATGCCGAGGCGCCGCGCGATTAGTTCCATGGCCGGACCGGAGGCTTGGTGTGGCACGACGTGAAGGTCGGCGAGGGCGGCGTGGGCTTCGCGCAGCACACGCTCCACGAGCGGCGGCAGGTGTCGGCTCGCGGCTTTGTGCAGGCGCGGTCCGTCCATGAAGAAGCGATAGCGCGACTCGTTTTCCGGCGTGATGGCGTAGGGCGGCAAACGGTGACCGCCGCCCGCGACCTCGCAGACGTGAGCGAATTCGCCGAAAGTTTCGTAGCGATAGGCGAAGTTGGCGACCGGTGCCTCAACGAGAGAGACGACGACCGCGGCGGCACCATCACCCATCAGGCACGCGCTCGCGGGGTCGGCCCAGTTCACGCCGTTGAGGGCCGTCTCCGCGCTCACGATGAGCGCGTGGCGGTATTGGCCGGCGGCGAAAAACGCGTTCGCGGTGGCGAGCGCGACGACGAAACTCAGACACGACGCGTGCACATCAAACGCCGCGCTGCCGTGCGCCTCGGGCCCGAGCGCTTTCTGAAGGAGCGCGGCGTTGGTGGGAATGGGCTGCTGCTGGCACGTGCTCGCATCGATGATCAGATCGATGTCGCGGAGGCGCAGGCCGGCGTCCGCAAGCGCGGCGCGGGCGGCACGGCAGCCGAGGTCGGTGGCGGTTTCGTCGGGCGCGCGCTGGTGACGCGTGGCGACGCCGGTGTGGCGGAGTGTACAGCCCGGCGCTAGACTGAGGCGCGCATCGAGTTCCGCGGCAGTAATCACCTTCGCCGGCAGGTGGCCGCCGAGGCCGGCGATGCGGAAGTATTGTTGCATGCGGAAAGCGCCGTGATGAAACGAAAATTGATCGGCGAAGCGAGCGCGGAGGAAACGAGAAAACGGAAAAGGGTCGTGGCCCAATTTGGCTTGTCATTGCGAGCCCAGCGGAAGCCGGGCTCGTCAAACCAGCCGGAATTTCAGATGGATTGCTTCGTCGCTACACTCCTCCCAATGACAGCAAAAAACCAAACTGAGGCACTACTCGGTCAAGAGAATCGTTGCCGGAGTCGGCCGCGTCCCCACGTTTTGGCGGGATGAATCGCGTGCTGATCACCGGGGGACGAGCGCCGGTGGCGCTCGATCTGGCGCGGCATTTTGCGGCGGCGGGCATGGAGGTTTTCGTGGCGGACAGCGCCGCGTATTTTTTAGCGCGGGCCTCGCGCGCGGTGAGTCGGAGCCTTCGCGTGCCGCCGCCGCGGCAGGAGCCGCAAGCCTTCGCCGAAGCCATCGGCGTGATTGTGCGGCGGGAGAAGATCGAACTGATCGTGCCGACGTGCGAGGAGGTGTTCTTTGTCGCGCGGCACGCGGAGCGGTTGCGCGGAGAGGCGGACTTGTTCTGCGCGGAGTTTTCGCTGCTGGCAGAGCTGCACGACAAGTGGCGGTTCACCCGCCTGGCGCAGGACCTTGGGATTGGCGTGCCGGAGACGTGGCGGTTGGCTTCACCGGCCCATTTGAGGGCGCTGCCCGTCCCGTCGGAGGAGCTGGTGTTCAAGCCCGTGTTTTCGCGATTCGCGATGCACACGCTGGTGCAGCCGAAGGCAGCCGAGGTGGCGGCGCTGGCGCCGAGGGTGGAGCGCCCGTGGGTGGCGCAACGCTTCGTGGCGGGGCGGGAGCTGTGCAGCTACTCGATCGCGCGCGATGGCCGGTTGTGTGCGCACGCGCTCTACGTGCCGCTGTGGCGCGCGGGGCGTGGCTCGGGCTATTATTTTTCGCCGCAACGGGTGCCAGCGATTGAGGCGTTTGTCGCGAGGTTCGTGGCGAAGACGCGCTACACGGGGCAAATCGCGTTTGATTTCATCGAGTCACCGGATGGAGGCATGCACGTGCTGGAGTGCAATCCGCGCGCGACGAGCGGACTCCATTTATTCGCGCTCAAGGATGGATTGGCGCGAGCGTTCGCGCACGAGCCCGGAGAGATCCTCCGGCCGGCGAACGATCGACCGGGGATGTTGGGAACGGCGATGCTGACAATCGGGGTGGTGGATGCTCTCCGTCACGGGAAATTCCGCGCCCTCGCGGCGGACTGGCACGCGGCGCGTGATGTGTTGTGGTCGCGAAGCGATCCGTGGCCGGCCTTTTATGTTTTTGCCGGCCTAGGTGCGACACTCGCGACGGCGGCGCTGCGCGGTATCACTCCGCAGGCCGCCTCCACCCGCGACCTCGAGTGGGACGGCGAGGACATTATATGAGCGTGCGGCTCCTCGATCCGGCGACGATGACCGCGACGGACTGGCCCGCGGGCAGCGAGATGCTGCGTGCCTTCACGGGCGGATTTGCGCAGCAGGGAGTGACGCGACTCGTCGCGAATCTGCGCACGGAGCTGCGCTTGCTGCACACGGGCCATGCGGTGCTGCCGGTGACGATCAACGAGGCGGACTACGGCAACACCTACACCTGTTCGCCCTACACCGCTTACGCCACCTACGCGAAAGAGGAGACGCGGCTGCTGCGCGATCGGTGGTGGTGCCCCGCGCTCGGCGCGCTCGCCGACTCGGCCGGTGCGGTGCTGAAGGCGGCGCGGATTAACCAAATGGTGCAGGTGAACAACTGGATGGTTTCCACGAATCTGCTTCGGCGCGACGCGACCTGGAACCTCGACGCCATCACTGAGGTGCTGCGCGAAAAATTCCCCCAGCACTTCATCTGCTTTCGCTCCCTGAACGCGTGGAGCGACGCTGCACTGCTCGGGCAGTCTCGCGCGAGCGGCTACAAACTCGTGGCGAGCCGGCAGGTTTATGTTTTTGAAGATTTCGCGCGGACCTGGCTCACCACCCACAACGCGAAACTCGATCGACAGTTACTCGCGCGAATGGAGTTTCGCGTGATCGCGCACGACGAACTTGGCGAAGCAGACTACGCGCGGATGGCCGAACTCTACCGCCAGCTCTACATTGAAAAATATTCGCGACTCAATCCGCAGTTCACCGCCGCTTACCTGAGGTTGTGCCATCGCGCGCGGGTGATGACGTTTTTCGGCTTGCGGGCACCGGCGGGAAAACTCGTTGGCATCCTCGGTCTGTTTGCCATCGATGGCATCGTGACCGCACCGATTGTCGGCTACGATACGTCGCTCGACTCCCGGCTCGGACTCTACCGCCTGCTCATGACCCTCACGTTTCAATTTGCGATGCAGCACGGGCTGCGGCTCAACCTCAGTTCCGGCGCAGCGCAGTTCAAACGCCTCCGCGGCGGCAGCCCGCAGATCGAATACAGCGTAATCTACGATCGGCATCTCACGCCGGCGCGGCGGTTCGCGGTGAGCACGCTGGCCGCAGTGACAAATGGTCTTGGCGTGCCGCTCATGCGGAAATTTCAGTTATGAGCGCCGTGCCCACGCTCGAATCGTTGCGCGAACAATGGTGGGTTGCGGGCACCTCGGCCGAATTGGGTCGGCGGCCAGTTGCGCGCACGATCCTTGGTGTGCCGCTTGTGCTGTTTCGCGCGGAAAGCAAAGCCGCGGCGCTGCTCGACCGCTGTCCGCATCGCAATGCGCCACTGTCGGCCGGCCGGATCGTCGACGGTTTGATCGAGTGTTCGTATCATGGGTGGGCATTCGATGGCGGTGGCAAGTGCCGGCGGATTCCGGGAATGCCGGGCGCGTGCGAGCATCGGCATCAACACGCGGCAGCCGTCGGTGTCGCTGAGCGGGACGGGCTCGTGTGGGTGCGGCTCGGCGAGGGTGAACGCGACCTGCCGCCGCGGCGTCACGTCGCGCCCGACGACCGCCGATTCGACACGATACTCTGGCCGGCGACGGCGGACTGCGCACTGATCGACGGTTTGGAGAATTTGCTCGATGCGTGTCATTCGCATTTCGCGCACGCGGGCCTCGTGCGGCGGGCCGCGAAACGGCGCACGGTGGAGGTGACGGTGCGTCGCACGGCTGAGATGGCCGAGGCCGTTTACCGCGAGGACGGCGTGCCCGACGGCCTGATTCCGCGCCTGCTCGAAGGCACGCGCGCGACGAGTATCGGGCGGTTTTTCCCGCCGGGCACCGCGCAGCTTGAGTATGCCGGGCCGAAGGGCACGCGGTTTCTGCTCACGTCGCACTTCACGCCCTGCGACGAGCGGCGTGTGCTGATCCACTCGTGCATCTCCACGCCACGAAAGCTCGCGCCCGCGTGGCTGAAGCGGCTCGCGCTGCGCTTCGTGTTCGGCCGCGTGCTGCGGCAAGATCAGGACGTCTTGCGGAAGCAGCAGGCGAACATTGACCGCTTCGGCGGCGCGAAGTTTACCTCGACGCCGCTTGATGTGATGCGGCCGCACATTTTGTATTTTCTGGGGCGCACCGGAGAAAATTCCCCGCCGGCTTCGAACTACGAAGCGAAGCTCACGATGGAGTTGTGATCGACTGACCGCGTTGCCAGTGCACAAAGGCTTCGACGCCCACGGCGATCGAAACGGAAGGCGGGCCGAGCGCGGCGAGGGATTTGCGCACGTCGAATGTCTTCGACCACGCAAACACACTCACGCCGAAACGCGTGATCGGGGGCTCGCCGAGAAAGGGCAGCACGCGATAAATCGCCTCGGTCGCAGCCGCGAATCGCATCGCACGTGCGACCGGCACGCGGCGCGTGGGACGCGCGATGCCGAGTTGATTGAACACGCCCAGGAGGAAATCGAGGATGGGAACCGGCTGGGCGTTCGTGAGATTGAAGTCACCGACGACGGCGGGGTCGCGCGCGGCGTGAAGGATGTAGTCGGTGAGCGAGTCGATGTAGATCAAATCGCCGACGGCAGGGCGGCCATCGGCGACGAGTAGCGGGAGGCGTCCGCGTTGCGCGGCGGCGATGATGCGTGGGAAAAGCACGGTGTCGCCGGGGCCGAAGACCGCGCGCGGCCGCAGAATCGTCCACGCGCCCGCGTAGCCGCGCACGAGCTGCTCGCCGGCGAATTTGGTCTCGGCGTAGGTGTTCACGAAAGCCGGCCCGATGGGCGAAGTCTCCGTGAGATCGAACTGGTGCTCGGGCCGGTAGAAAACCGAGGAGGAGGAAATGTAGATCAGTTTGGGCCGGCCCCGCTGCTCGCAGAATTCGATCACGCGGCGCGTGGCCTCGACGTTCTGCCGGTCGAATTCGGCGCGCGTGCCCCACGGCGAAGACCGTGCCGCGGCGTGCACCACGACATCAGGCGCGAACGGCAGCTCGAACGGCCGACTGAGATCAACCGAGGCGTAGTCGCGTTGATTGAGCGGCCGACGGCCAACGCCAAAAACCTCCCAGGCACCCGCGGCCTGCGCGCGTTCGATCAGCTTGCCGCCAACGAAACCGGAGGCGCCGGTGACGAGGAGTTTCATGTTTCCCGGACGCCTATGGTTTTTGGGCGAAACCCATCTGAGAAAAATGGTGATCAGTCGTGAGTGCGGCTTGCAGCCGAAGTTCGCGCATCACCACGAAGCTGGTGCAGTCGGTGAAAGAGAAATCCTTGTCCGCGTAGCGAAAGAAAAGGCTGCGGGCTTTTTCGGCGCGGGCACCTGTGATGGTTTCCCAGCGCACGCGGGAGCTGGCGTCCACCTGCCGCCACCACTCCTCGGCTGCGGCAGGACCGAGCCGCATGCGGATGAGGGTGAGGGTTTCGTCGGCGATGTAGTCGGTGGTGACGAACACGCCGCCCGCCTTCAGCCACCCATCGCGTGCGGCCACGGTGGCGCGGTGGGCGGGATCGGCTGCATCGGCGCACGCCATCCAGCCGGCGGTGTCGGCAAACAAGGCCTTCATCAGGCGTAAAGTAGCGGGTCGTGATCCGCCGCCGTGCGGCCGTCGGTAGAACGGCCGAGCGGCGCGGCGCGGTAGAGCGAATCGGAGGCCGTGTCACCGGTTGGAGCCGGAATGCCATCGACGGGAATCAGCTGAAATGCCGGTCGGCTCCGGTAGATCACGGTGTAGCGGCCACCGCGGCGCACGCGCTCGACGACGGCCGGCAGTGAAGCCCGGAGTTCCTTCGCGCTGATGACGGTATTCATGCTGGGTTAACTTGAGTTAACCCTTGGTGGTGTCAACGCCGCGGCGCATGCAAGGCTGCTCCCGGGCGCATCGCACTTTCTTGTCCACATCCTGGGTTCCGTAGGGTAGCAACTCGACCGCCCCCGGTTTCTCGGAGGGCGCGCACGAGGCACGCTCCTTCAACGGCAAAAAAAGTGAGCTGCTCCCACTGCTACTTTGGCTCCAGCTTAAGAATCAGGCCGTCGAGGATCGCGTCGGTTTGGAGTTTGATGCGCTGGCCGGCGGCGGGCGGTTTGTCGGCGGGGGCGGATTTTTTTTGCAGCGCGAACGCGGCGTCGCCGTCGGCTTGGGCGGCTTTCATGAACGTTTCCTTCACGTCGTGAAACGCGGCACCATCGCCGAGTTCGGCGGATGTGGCGACGCGGCCGAAAAAGGGCGTGGTTGAGTCGCCGACGAGCCAGACGCGCCAATCACTTTCGTCGGCGAAGTAGGCGACGACGGCACCGCGTTTTTCGACGCCGAGTTTCGCGGAGAGGGCTTTCATGAATCTGCCGGGCTCGCTATCCTCGGCGGCGGTGGGCGATTTCGCGAAGACACACGCGGCGATGCGCACGCCGGTGGCGCGCTCGAAGTTCGCGAGCTTGTAGTTAAAATTCTTCGCGCGCGGCGGCTCGACGGGGAGGATGGTGTCGGGATCGGCGAAGTGGGTGAGGGGGGCCGGCGACGCCGAGGCTTTGGCGGTCGGGCCGGGTCCGGGTGAGTCGGCGTATTTTTTCTGCGCGGCGGAGAGGCGGGCGAATTCGGCGGCATCGGCGCGGAAAGCTTTCGCGGCCGGGCCGACGCGGAGGATTTTGATCGCGACGGGGGCGTCCGGTTTGATCTGTGCGAGGACTTCGAGGCCGCGGACGGTGCGGCCGAAGACGGAGTGGAGGTAGTTGAGGCGGTGCGTCGGCGCGAGGGTGAGGAAGAATTCGCAGCTGTTGGTGTCAGGGCCGGCGTTGGCCATGGAGAGCATGCCGGTGGCGTCGTGGCGGAGGCCGGGGACTAATTCATCAGGGAACCGGTGCGGAATGGGTTTCGCCTCGTCGTCGGTGTCCTTCAGGCCGGGGTTGCCGCTCTGGATGACGAAGCCGGGGACGACGCGATACCAGGTGAGGCCGGTGTAGAACGGTTTTCCATTGCGCGGCGCGAGCGAGCCCTCGGCGAGGCCAGTGAAGTTGGCGCACATGAGCGGAGCCCTCGTGTAGAAAAGCTCCACCGTGAACGCGCCGCGCGGCGTGGTGAATTCGGCGTAGAGCCCATCGGAGAGCTCAGAGCGGGGACCGTCGGGTAGCGCGGCGTCGGCCGCGCGGAGGAGGACGGACGAAAGAACGAAAACGATGAGGAGAACGAGTGAGGGAGCGAGTGGACGGAGGGGCTTCATGGGAAAACGGAGGGAGAAATTCGCAGGGAAGGAAGAACGCTCAACGCCCAACGCTTAACGTTTAACGCTCAAGTAGGAGCTGGCCTAGATTTCTCGCGCCGACGCAGCCGGGTCGGAAAATTGAGAGTTCGGCGTTAAGAGTTAAGCGTTGTGCGTTTTCCTATTTCGCCTTCTCCGGCGGATGCGCCGCGCGCCACGCCTGCGCCCGGGCTTGGGCGTCGGTCAGGCCGATGGTCGCGAGGAATTTTTTGAAGCGCGGTTCGTCGTGGATTTGGTCGAAGATCGGATCGACATAAGCCCAGGGGCTTTCGCATGAGTTTGCGTCCAGCGCGGCGATCGCTTCTTCCCGGCGCCCGATCATGAGCAACATGAAACTTTTGGGCCAACTCGCACTCCCCTCGGCATCCCAGCCGGACAGCAAAGCTTCCGCTTCCGTCCGCAATCCCGCCGCGCCAAAGACGATAATTTGGTAGGAGCGAGTGTAGGGATAGCTCGGCGGCAGCTGACGGGCGAGTGCGACGGCCTCATCGCGTCGCCCCAGCAAGGCGAACAGCCACGCTCTTTGGCCGAGCGCTTGAAAATTATTTGGCTGCAGGGCGACGGCTCGCTCGTTCGCTTCGAGCGCGGCGGAATTTCGCCCCGCAATGTAGAGCGCGTAGGCATAGTTGTCGGCTATCCGGGAAGACAGCGGGTCGATTTCGGTCGCGAGTTTCCTTTCGGCCAAGGCTTCGTCCAGCCGGCCATCGCAGAGCAGTCGTTCACCCAGCCATTGATGGGCGGAAGCGTAGTTCGGGTTGAGCGCTATCGCCCGGCGCAATTCGCGTTCGGCCTCGGCGAATTTCCAAATCAGTCCCAACGCGTTACCCAGCGAAGCGTGGGCCTCGGCCGACTCGGGATCGAGCGCGAGGGCCTGGCGGATTTTCGCGATGATGGGGATTAATTCGGGCGCGTCGGGCCGGCTGAACGTTGCATGGATGCCCTTATCTTGGGCCCGAAAAAACCAAACATCGGCGAGCGCCGCGTGTGCGCGAGCGAAGTTCGGATCGATTTCGAGCGCACGGTTCAGCAACTGCTCCGCCCGCGTGAAACCCTCGTCGTTGCGGAGATTCCACGCCTGTCGGCCCTGGAGGTAGAGTTCGAACGCCTGCGAGTTCACCGCCGCCTTCGCCGCCGGCGAAATCGCACCGAGTTTCAGCGAAAGATTCTTCGCGATGAGTCCCGCGATCTCGTCCTGCATGGCGAAGACGTCCTTCAACTCGCGTTCGAAATTGTCCGACCACACCTGAAAACCGTCCGCGGCCTTGATGAGCTGCGCGGTGATGCGGACTTTGCCTCCCGACTTGCGCACGCTGCCTTCGATCACGTAGGCGACGCCGAGCTGCCGCGCGATTTCCGGCAACGGCACCTGCTTGCCCTTGAACGAAAACGACGAGGTCCGTGCCGTGACTTTCAGGTCGGGAATTTTCGCGAGCACGTTGAGCAGCTCCTCGCTGATGCCGTCGGAAAAATACTCGTTGCCCTTGTCGTCGCTCTGGTTGACGAAGGGCAGCACCGCGATCGATTTGGCCGTGGCTGGGGCGGAGGTGGGCCGCGTTGGCCGCCATGGCTGCCAAAGGGCGAGCGCTGCGACGATCACCGCGCCGAGCAACGCGGGCACGAGCCATCGGCGCAATGGGCGGCTCGGTTGTAGGGCGGGGTCTCCCGACCCCGCCGTGGTGGCGGCATCGTTTCGTGAGCGAAGAGGCGGGGTCGGGAGACCCCGCCCTACATCAAGCGCGTCACCTCCGAACAAGTTCTTCACCCGCTCGCCAAATTTCTCCGCGTGCTCGCCGCCTGGCAGGCGCGTCCACTGCACGGCGCGAAACTCCTCGGGCACGTGCGCCTCGGCGTCGCGCGTCGCATCGATCACGACGGGCAGGAGAAACGCCTTTGCACCGGACATCAGGTGCGTGCGTTGTGCGGCGAGTTTCCACTCCAGGCGGAAATAGCCCTCGTGCCGTGCCTGCGTGGCCGCCGAAATCACGGGGACAAAGAGCGCGCACGCCGCGATTTGCCCGCGGATTTTCCGGTTCCACGCATCGCCGCCGGTGAGCTCGTTTTGATCGAACCACACCTCGACGCCGGCGGCGCGGAGCGATTCGCAGATGCGCTTTGCGGCCTCCGCGTCCTGCGAGGCGTAGCTCACGAAGACGGCTCCGACCGAGGGGGCGGGCGCGGGCGTGGTCTCGGGGCTCGTCATGCAAACGGAACCGTGGGGCGCACGCGTTTTCCTGACGAGGAGAAATCGCGGGGATCCGGCAGTGGGCGGACGGGGACTCTGGGTTTGCGTAGGTCAGCTCGCTGGCGAGCGCCTCAAGGTGGAGCGGACGGGGCTCTCGCCAGCGAGCTGGCCTACGTGGAGCACTGTGGACTAGGCGTCCCGTCGCGTTGATCAAAAAATAGTCTACGGCAGGAACGAGCAGATGTATTCGCAGAGCCCGCTCTTCACCGCGATCGTGAAGCCGCTGTTAGCGGGCACGTCAAAGTGCGTCCCGGCGGCGTAGGTCTGCGAATCCTTGGCGTCCTTCTGGGTGACGACGCAGTCGCCCGCGACGATCTCCATGCGCTCGGCGGCGGCGGTGCCGAAGTAGTAGGAGCCGGGGCGGATGAGCCCGAGGGTCTTCTTCGATTTGTCGGCGAAGAGCACGGTGTGGCTCACGACGTTGCCGTCGAAATAGACGTTGGCCTTGGTCACGACGGTGACACCGGCGAACTGGGTGGGCAGCGAGGACATGCCGTGAGCGTGGAGAGGAGGCGCGGCGCGAGGCAAGCGCCGGGTGTGTCAGGCGCCGGGCCTTTTTATCGCGAGTCCGGCTCGTCGGCCTGGGCGATTCAGCCCCTCAATCGGGCTCGGGGTTTTTGGGTCGTCGAACGGGTTGAAATGCGGACAGATTGCTGCGTCACCTCGCTCCCCGCGATGACCATAAAAACTAAACCGATCCACTGCCGCGCGGTCGCCAAGACGTCACCGCGCCCGCAAATTTTGTCGTCGCGGCGCGCGCCACGCCGCGCATTGGATGGAGGCATGAAACCAGCCCGTCTCGCCTGTCTTGGCATCGCCCTCGTCCTGTTTTCATGCCGTGCCGTCGCGGGCGAGCCACCGGCCGATCTCACGGCGCTGCGCGCAAAGGCCGAGCGCGGCGATCCCCGCGCGCAATACAACCTCGGCCGCGCGCTCACGCGCAGCGCGGCGACGCCGGCCGAGAGCCTCGACGCGTTTGTCTGGCTCACGCTCGCCTCCGAGAATGGCGCGACCGACCAGGCGCTCGTGACCGTGCTCGACACGCTCAACCCCGCGCAGGCGGCCGAGGTGCGGCGCCGGGTCGATGCCGCGCGCGCCGCCAATCCCGCGCTTCGCTCCGCCGCCACTCCCATTATCACCGCGCCCGCGCCCGGCAGGGCCCCGCTCATCACGATGCCCGGCGACGACAAACCGCTGCAGGATCAACTCGCCTCCGCCCTCAAGGACAAATCCCAGCTCGCGACCGAACTCACGGCCGCGTGGAAGGAAAGCGAGCAACTCAAGGGCCAACTCGCCCAGCGCGCCGGGGCCGCCGGTGAAATCGCGGCCGCGCAAAAAACCGTCCGCGAAACGCAGGCGAACCTCGCCCGCCAGTCCGCCGAGCTCGCCACCGCCCGCGCCGAGGCCGCCGCCACGCGCATCGAAAATGGCAAGTTCCAGACGCAGCTGACCACCGCGCGCGAACAGCTCGCCGCGAGCAACGACGCCCGGACCAGGGCCGAGACCGCGCTCGCCGCCGCCGAGCAAGTCGGCGTCGCCCGCGCCGAGGATCTCGGGAAACTCCGCGCCGCCGCCACCGCGCAGGAGCTCGCCGCGCTGCGCGATCGCGCCACGGCGACCCGCGAACTTGAGGCGCGCGTGCGCCAGCTCGAAAGCGAAAAGGCCGCGCTCGCCGCCGCCGCGACTGCCAACCCGGGCGTGAACGCCGATGAATTTGCCCGCGCCACGAAGGCTCTCGCCGACACCGAGGGCAAACTCGCCACCGCCCTCCGCTCCTATACACTCCTCACCGCCGAGCGCGACGAACTGCGCGGCCAGAACGCCGACCTCACCGCGAAACTTTCCGCCAACGAGGCGCGCGCTGCTGCGGCCGCCGCCAGCACACCCGCAGCTCCGGCCGCACCATCCGTTGCAAATCTCCCCTCCGTCGTGCCGGTTGCCGACGCCACGCCCGCCCGACCGACCTCGCCCACCGGCGCCGCGGCCCGCACCCACGTCATCGCCGTCGGTGACACGCTCTCGGCCATTTCGCGCCGCTACTACGGCACGGCGAACCGCTGGACCGACATTCTCGCCGCCAACCGCGACGTGCTGATCGACGAGCGCAGCCTCGTTGCGGGAAAAGTTTTGCGGATTCCGTAGCGCGTTCCGATTTGCCGCGGCTTCTCGTCGCGACAATTTTTTGCGTCTGTGCTTTGCGCAAAAACGCGCAGAATTTTATCGCGCCCCGCATGGGCGCGGCCTCAACTCCGGCGAACACTCAATGAAGTTTGTCCGCTTTGCGCTGCTCACCGCCGCAATCGCATCTTCCCCGCTGATCGCGGCCACCGCGGAAACGAACACCGCGCCCAAACCCGTCGATAAAAAAGGTGCCGCTCCCGCCGACTCCACCCAGGCCAAGGCCGAACGTGCGCGGGCGTTGGTGCAATACAACCTCGGCGTCGCCTACTCGCAGGCGCGCGAGACGCCCACCGATCCGCTCGTCGAGGCGTTTGTGTGGCTCATGCTCTCGACCGAGGCCGGCAGCCTGAGCGGGCCGCTCGGCAGCGTCGTCGAGACGCTGACCGCCGAGCAACTCGCCGCCGGCAACCGCCGCCTCGACGCGCTGCGCGCCGTCAGTCCATATTTCCGCCCCGACCTTGCGATCTCGGCCGGCAAGCCGGCCGCGCCGGAGACGACCGAAGTGCAGCAGTTGCGCGAGCAGCTCGCCATGGCCGCGCGCGATCGCCAGCAGGTCGCCGCCGAACTTTCCGCCGCGTGGAAGGAGATCGATCAGTTTCAAAAACAGCTCGCCGCCCGCACCGCGTCCGACGCCGCGCTCGCCGCCGCGCAGAATTTCCTCCGCGAGATTCAGACTACGCTCGTCGCGCAATCGACCGAGCTCGCGACCACGCGCGCCGACGCCGCCACTGTCCGGATCGAGATTGGCAGGGCGCACGCGCAGCTCGCCGAGACGCGCGACGCCTTCGCGAAACAAAGCACGCTCACCGCCGCCACCACCGAGGCGCACGCCGCTTTCAAGGCCGAGGCCGACGAAACCCGGAAAAAATTTGCCACCGATCAGGCCGAACTTGCGGCCAAGGCCGCCGATCTCTCGCGCGATCTTTCCGCCACGCGCATCGAACTCAACGCGGCGCGGCAGGACCTGCTCGCCGCCGGCACGCGGGCGGCGAGCGATGTCGCCACGCACCTCGCCCAATTCGCCGCCCTCGAGGAAAAACTCGCCGC
>JANXSC010000254.1 GCA_025352845.1 Opitutaceae bacterium | reverse complement strand
CCCGGCCAACGGCCGGGCCTGCAAAAAATCCCCCCGCCCGTTGCCAGCAAGCGCGCTCAATTTGCCCCGAACCGCCCGCGCTCGCGTTCCACAGTCAATTGTTGCCGCGCGACACTGATGCGCGCCTGGATGAGCTCGCGGTTCTGCTCGCCCTTCGCCGCGAGATCCTTTTCGAGTTCCTCGATGCGTTTCTCGTAGGCGGTCACGCGCTCCTTGAGCGGCGTGTGCAGGCGCTCGAGGCGCTGCTCGAGTTCGCGCATTTCCGCCTCGGCCTTGCGTTGCACCGTCAGCAGCTCGGTGCGCTGATTCGACATCGTGCGGAAAACGCGGTCGCGCATCCAGCCGAGCACGCCGGTGCGAATCGCCTCCTGCGCCCGCTCGGCCCTGCCCTCGGCCAGGAGCGCGCGCTCGCGCCACGCACCGTCGTCGCCGCCCGGCAGCGCCCGCTGCGGGCCGCCGACCGGCACCGGGTCGCCCGTGAGGATGAGCGCCGTTGACGCCGGCCGCGCGCGGAGCCGCCAGAAAATCACGAAGAGCGCGACGCACACGAGACCCAGACCGGCGACAATCCAGCTCGTCTGCTGCCGGATTTGCCCGGCGACGGATTGCTGTTGCTCGAGTTTGTTTTGCAAGGTGCCGATGAGACTCTTCTCGCGCATCGCCGCGAGCGCCCCGAGCGCCTTGCGATCGATGGTCTGGCCCTGGCTGACGATGACCTGTGCCGCCTCGTAGGTGTCGTTCACCGCCAAGCCCTCGATCCGCTGCGCCCGCCACAGCTCCGTGAGCGGCAGATCGAGGAAGGCGTTCACGCGCACGAACGACGACGCAAACCGCCCCACCGCCTCCTGCCCGGCGGGGAAATGCGTTTCGACCAGCCGCTTCGCCCGCCAGAGGCTGATAATTTTTCCCGACGACACCGTTGCGCCCGAGGTCTCGATCTCGCGCACACTGGGAATCTCGTCGGCCTTCTTCACCGGCACGAGCCGCACCGGCTGATTGGTCGCGAGCGCCGGATCGTTTTTATTGGTCACGATGGGCTGGGCCATCGCCTCACGCACAGGGAGTAGCAGCGCCTCGACAAACGCCGCGTCGTCCAGACCTCGCGCCCAGAGCGGGGCGAGCTTGTCGACCGGCAGATCTTTCGGCGACTGCCGCGCAATCACGCGCACGACGCCGGCAAACGCCGGCGAATCCGGCGCCGCGCCCTGCAACGCCTCCAGAAAATTTTTGCGCGCCGTGGCGATGCTCGCGCGCAGATCGCCCTCCACCTCGGCCACAATGGGCCGCGCGTGGCGCACCACGGAATTCACCTGCTGCGCGACTTTTTGCCTCAACGTCTCCGTCGCCTCGGGATTCAACACGACGAGCGCGACCGGCGTAACCACATCCTCGCGCGCGATTTCCCCGAGCTTGTAGTCGGGCACCGCGGCGCGGGCGGGGGAGAAAAAAAACGCGGCCGCCGCAAGCGCGGAGACGGCGGTGCAAACGCGGGGTGTTACCATGGGTGAAAAATATATTGCGGCGGGCGGCGGCGCCCGGTCATCCCGCACCCGAGCGGGTGCGGCGGAAAATCCCCGAAACCTGAAACCGGGCGAACCAACTTACTCACGCAATTTTCAATGCGCGCGCACGCGCCGACCCGCAAGAGTTTTTCCGGAAAGTCGCGTAACTTGTCCGCCCTATTTTTCCGGTGCGAGCGCGAGGCGGAAGCCGAGATTGGCCGCACGGTAGTCGGACTCCGCCGTGCCGCGCAGACCGTGGCGCAGGAATTCCGGCTTGAGCACGTAGCTGCCGCCGCGGCGCACATGTTGCGTGCCCGCCGCAGGTCCCTTCGGATCCGTCACGGTGCCGCCCTTGAGCTTCGCGTAATAAAAGTCGACGCACCACTCCCAGACGTTGCCCTGCATGTCGTGAAAGCCCCAGGCATTCGGCTGCCGGGTGCCGATCGCGTGGGTCGCCGCGGCGCTGTTTCCCTCGTGCCAGGCCGTCTCGCTCAGGTCGGTCGGATTGTCGGCCTTGTCTCCGGCCCGACACGCCATTTCCCACTGGGCCTCGGTCGGCAGGGTGTAGATGTAACCCGCGGGCAAACGCTGCGCGGCCCGCTCGCGATCGGTGAGTTGCCGGCAGAAGTCCATCGCATCGATCCACGAGACGTTACCCACGGGGAAATTCTCGCTCGCCGCTGGCGCGGCGCCGCCCCCCACGATCGCGATCCACTCGCGCTGCGTCACCTCGGATTTGCCAAGCCAGAACGCTTTGGAAATCGTGACCTGCGTGACCGGCCGCTCGGTCGTTTCACCGTTTGTGCTGCCCATCGCAAATGTGCCCGCCGCGACCGGCAGCAGTGTCAGGCCAAGCCCCGGAATCGCCCACGGCTGGCCCGGCTCCGCCGTCACCGCACGCTCCAATGTCAGCGCGACAGTCTCCTTGCCGTTGGGCGCGAGCTTCACGGTGGTGTGTGCGGTTTTGAACCCCGGCGCGGAAATTTCCAGCGCGTGCTCCACGGTGGCCGGCAGGGAAGCGCGATTGTCTTTCACCGCGATCGGTTTCCCACCGGAGCTGATGGTGAACGCGGCGGATGGAGTTACTGTCAGAGTGAGTTCACCGGGTTTCGGCACGGGTTTTATCGTCAATTGAAGGTGCGGACCTTCGGCAACGTCGACCACTTGCTTCCACGGCTCATAGTCGGGGTGGAGAAATTCAACCGTGTGCTTGCCGGGGTCCGCCGTAATGAACCACCGCGCGTTTTCCTTCCGCAGTGGAAGGCCCTTCCCGTCATTTTCCCTCCGTGGAGGAAGCTGCTTCCCGTCAACGAGCACGCGGCCCTTGGGCAAGAGCGCCAAAAGTGCGGCGTTCGTGCTACGGTTGAGCTCGATTCCGGATTTTTGCGTCGTGAGCGTGCCGACATCGAGCGTGCGCGACTCGCGCGGTTTGAGCTGCACGTTCTGCTTCGCGGGCCGAAAGCCGGCGAGCGCCACCTCCACCGCGAGCGGTTTCTCACTGGGTTGCTCCGGGAGCGTCGCGGGCGTCACACCCACCTTGGTGCCGTTGATCGAGACTTCCGCGCCGTCGGGCGAGGAGAAGACGAGCAACTCGCCCGGGACCGTCGGCTGCGCGGGGGCCACGCGGTTCGGGCGGCCCGCCGCCAGGGAGGTCTTCGGCTGTTCGGCATCGACACAGTCGGGATGCACGAGCCTGAAATTATAGGTGCCGACCACGAGGGTCTCGTTCGCCTGCAACTGCCCGCTCTCGGGCACGGTGCCCACCGGCAGTTCGCGTCCCCGCTCGTTGCGCGCCGTAACGATTGTGCCCGGCCGCGCCACGACGGTAAACGCCGCCCAGATCGGTTCGAGCTTCACTTCGGCCGTGCCGCGTCCGTTGCTTACCTCGGCCTGCGCCGTGTAGGTCTTGTAGCCCGACGCGCGGACAATGAGGTCGTGCTTGCCATCGGGCACGCTCGCGAGACCCAAACGACCGTCCACCGGCACCGGCTTGTTCGTTTCCTTCCCGAGCCAGGCGTGGGCACCGACATCGGCGGGCGAAACGTTGACCACGAGTCCGCGGAAATCCTCCGGCAGCACCGAACTCGCCGGCGCGGGCCCGGCCATCACAATCGCTTTTTCCGGGGAGTCATTCAGCCACAAAAACACGCCAAACGTCGCCGCCGCCGTGACCGCCAACGCGCCGAGCAGAAGGCGCAGGCGTTTTTTCCGTCGCACGGGTGGCGTGGCGGCGAGCGCCATCGTGCGCGAGATCGCCATGACCGGCAGCTCCAGTCGCTCCGCCACTTCCCCGGCACTCTGCGGTCGGTCGCTCGCTTTTTTCGCGAGACAGGCCGCGATCGTCTTCTCCCACTCGGGCGGGATCGTTTCGCGACCCGTCACGCCCAGCGCGGCGCGGCGCGCCGCCATCGACGGCGGCACGACCTCACGCAGCTGCGTGATGATGTCGCCCTCGTAGAACGGCGGCTTGCCCGTGAGCAATTCATAGACGGATGCACCGAGCGAATAGATGTCGTCGGTCACTGCCGCCGCCTCACCGAGCAATTGCTGCGGGCCGGCGTAACCGAGCGAGACCGATGACGACGACTTCACCTCCGTCGAGAGCCGCGTGCCGCTGTTGAGCAGGCTGCGCGAGATGCCGAAATCGACGACCTTCAAATCCCCGTGCGTGTTGATCAGGAGATTGAGCGGCTTCAGATCGCGGTGGACGATCCGGACCCTCTGGTGCGCATAATCGAGCGCCGAACAGAGCTGCGCGATCCACGGCGCGAGCGTATCGGTCGTGAAGCAGCGGTCGGGCTGCTGCAGTTTCCGTTCGGCGAGCGAGCCGCCGTCAACCAACTCCATGCTGATCGCCGCGCGGTCACCATCCTCCACCAGATCGTAGACGCGCACGATGTTCGGATGCGTGAGATCAAGGAGCCGCCGCGTCTCGGCCGCGAGATCCGCCATCGCCTCGCGGTCGCGCACGACCAGGTCGGGGAGAAACTTGAGGGCGACCTCGCGCTGGAGCTTGGTGTCCTCCGCGCGCCAGACAACCCCCATGCCCCCGCGACCAAGCTCCGTCTTCAGGCGGTAGCGTGAGAAAAACATCGCGGCCATCGGCGGCAGCGGCTGGGTTTGGTCCAAGTTGGGCGTGTCGGCCACGAGCGGCGATTCAGGCGAGCCGTCTCGCGTTGGCAAGGACGCGCCGCGAGACATCGCTGGGAGCGGTGTAGTTGAAAGGTGAAAATTGAAGGTTGAAAGCTCCGCCAAGACATCCGCCGCTCAACCCACGCCCAAGGCTCCGCCCGCTTTCACCCTTCACCTTTCAACCTTCAAGCGCGGCACAGCCGGCCGTCAGCTCTGCACCGCACCCATCTTCTCGCCCTCGAGTTCATAGAGTCCGGTCATATAGCCGTTCTCGAACATCGCGCCGACCTTCAGCTGGCCGTAAAATTCCACGGGCACATCCATCATCGGCTGCACGCCCTTCTTCATCTTCACGATCACCCACTCGTTCATGTTGGGCACCGTGCCGAAGCAGCAGGCCATCGTGTTCCGCATGAGGAGAAATTCCGTGACGAGGCCCTTGTCCATTTTCACCGGCACCATGTAGCCGGTGATGATCGCCTTCTTGCCATTCCATGATTTCACCAGCGGGGGAATCTGCTCCTCGCCTGTCGGCGGCTTCGCCTTCGGATCCGCCGCGGGATCGAAGGGCGGCGGGTTGAATGCATACGACGCGAGCTGCTCGAAACCGAGTTTCAGGTAACCGTTCTCCACCGCGGGCGCAGCAAGCGATGCCAACGGAGCGGCGGGGGTCGGCGCCGATTCAGCCGCCCATGCCGCGATCGGAAAAACAAAGGCGGCGAGGACAACGGCGAACGGGGAGCAACACGGCGTTTTCATTATGGCAGCACGCTACCGACTGCGCCCCCGGCGTCAAAAGCGATCTTTCCAACGTGGACGAGGCGTCCCGCCTCGTTGGCTCGGCCACCCGCAGGTCCCGCCGCGAACTACGACACCGGCGCGAGCGTCTCCGCGACGGGCATGCGATAGGTTTTCAGCGCCGGCACGATTCCACCGAGCGCACACAGGCCGCTCCCTCTCCGATCGGGTGGTCTAACTCAACGGGGCCGCGTGCCCGATGGGCGAACCTCACTCCGTGATTTTCGGGCTGGGGACGCTGGCCAGCAAGACGCGGATCTGGTCCACTTTCACCGGCTTCACCAAATGGGCGAAGAATCCGGCCTCGCGCGTTTGGCTGAGGTCGTTTTCCATGCCGTAGCCACTCAGAGCGATGCCGGGGATGGGGCGCTGCCGCTGGATATCGCGCATGAGGTCGAGGCCGCTGCCGTCGGGCAGACCAAGGTCACTGATGACGACGTCAAAATGGGTGTTGGCATAGACGGCAAGCGCCTCACGCACGGTCGCAACGGATGTGACACGGTGTCCGCAGCGCGTGAGCAACCGCGTGAGCACCACGCGCGACGATTCATGATCCTCCACCACGAGGAGCCGCAGCGGACGATCGGCCGCGGGGTGCCCGGCGGCAGTGCCGCCGGCGGAGGAAGGTGGCTGGGCGGTGACGAGCGACAAAGTGAAGGTCGCTCCGAGCCCGCGGCCGGGGCTCGCGGCAGAGAGGGTGCTGCCGTGCATTTCCGCGATAGCGCGCGAGATCGCCAGTCCGAGGCCGAGCCCGCCGTAGCGGTGCTGCCCGGCCGCATCGCCTTGCTCAAAGGCCTTGAAGAGCCGCGGCAGATTCTCGGCACTGATGCCGATGCCGGTGTCGACAAACGTCACGACGATCAAGTCGCCGGCGTTGTGCGAACGAATGGTGACGCTGCCGCCGTCAGGAGTGAATTTCAGCGCGTTTCGGAGCAGATTCCAAAACACCTGCTGCAGCCTCGCGCCGTCCACGAGTGCGTGATGGCGCGCGGCTTCGAGTTGAAAAATGACGCGCACTTCCCGGCCGAAGAATTCACTGCGCACAATTTCGCCGGTGTGATGGAGGAGCTGGTGCAAATCGGTGAGGACCGGAGCGATGGCGAGTTTGCCGCGGCTGATGCGCGTGAGGTCGAGCAAATCATCGATGAGCCGCGCTTCGAGTTCGATGTTGCGCCGCATCATCGCGAGCTGGTCGCGCAGCTCGGCCGGCAGCGACGGATCGCCGGCGAGCGCGGCCGCCGTCATCAGCACCGGCGTGAGGGGGGTGCGCAGCTCGTGGCTGAGCGAGGCGAGGAAATCGTCCTTGGCGGCGTTCGCCGCTTCCGCGGCTTCCTTCGCGGCGCGCACTTTTTCTTCCGCGCGCTTGCGCTCGGTGATGTCCAGATTCGTGCCCACCACCCATTCGGCCTGCCCCTGTTCGTTGGTGCGCACCGTTTCGACGGCTTCGATATTGCGGCATTCGCCGTCGTCGCGCCGGTGGATGCGGAATTCGCGGCGGCTCTGGCCGCAGCGGCGCAAGGTGTCCAGCAGGATGCGCTCATTTTCCGGCAGATCCTCCGGCAGCACTGCGCCGCTCCAATCGCTCTTGTGCACGAAGCCATCCCGCGTGGGCACGATGCCGTAGATGCGGAACAACTGCGCATCCCAGCGGATCGCGCCGGTGAGGACGTTCCATTCCCAGATGCCCACCGCCGTCGCCTCGGTGGCCAGCCGCGTGCGCGTTTCGCTCTCGCGCAGCTCCTTGGTGCGCAGGAGCAGTTCCGCTTCCGCCTCTTTCTGCGCGGTCACGTCCGCGCCGAGGGCGAGCACGGAAATCATCTTCCCGGCGGCATCCACGAGCACCGAGTGGTGCCAGACGCCGTGGAGCACCCGGCGGTCCTTCGTTTGCAGCCGGAAGCCCTGCGTGAGGTGGCGCGTGACGCCGTCGATCAACCGCGCGATCACACTTTCCACGATCGGCCGGTCCTCTTCGTAAATCATTTCCAGTTCGGCGATGGGACGGCCCACGACCTCCGCCGCGCTCCAGCCGTAGGTCGCCTCCGCCTCGCCCGCCCATCGCGTGAGCACGAGGTCGCGGTTCCATTCCACCACGGAGAGCGGTGAATTATCCACCAGCGAGCGCAGCCGCTGCTCCTGCTCGCGCAGCACGGCTTCATAGCGCTGGCGCTCGGAGAGATCGTAGAAGTGGCACACCGCGCCTAGCCGTCCGTCGGGCAGGGTGATGCGCTCCACCTTCCAGTCGTAGGACTCCTCTGCGGCGGTGTCATGCCGCTTCTCTACGGTGCTCGGCGCGTGGTAGGTCTCGCCGCTTTCCATCACCTCGCGAAAGATCGCGATGGCCTCGGTGGCGAAGGGCTCCGACCAGACGAGGCGGAGGACTTCGGCGAAGTCCCGGTCGATGAGCGGACGGATATTTTCAAATATTTTCTGCGCCCCGGCGCTCACCTGCATGAGCCGGAAATCCGCGTCCACCGCATAGACTCCGAAGGGCGAGTGCTCCACGAGGTGGCGGAAACTATCATGGGCGGCGCGCAACTGCTGGTGGTCCAGCTTGCGCTCGACGAGCAGGGCAAAGCGTTCGATGGCATTCTCCACCGCACGCGTCAGGCTCTCTGTGGTCGTCCAGCTTTTACCCAAGTAATCCTGCGCGCCGGCGCGCAGCAGTTCCGGGCCGCTCTGCTGGTCCGAGCCCGTGAGAACGACGACCGGACACGGCGGCAGGTCCGCTCCACGGCGCAGCTCCGCGAGCACGTCCGTCGCATTCATGTCGGGCAGATGAAAATCGAGCAGCACCACATCCGGCAAACCGTCCCCGGCATCGCGGCAAAGGCCCAGGCCAACCACGCCCAGTTCCGCCTCGATAAAGCGATAGCGGGTGCTGGAGCCCGCCAGCAACATGCGCCGCATCTCGGCCCGGTCCTCCGGGACTGTCGTCGATAATGAGGATTTTCCGGGTCAGCGGTTTCATCGGGACGGCAAGTTGACGTATCGCGCCGGGAACTCGTGCTTTTGCGGGAGCGCCACGGCGCGCAGCCAGTAATGAAAGATTTCCCCGAGCACCCGCAGGTGCTCGTCGTGGCGCACGGGTTTGACGTGATAGGCGTTCGCGCCGCAGTCATAACAAAAGCCGAGATCGCGCGGATTCGCCGAGGTGGTGAGCACGACGAGCGGGACGGAGCGCAGCCGATCGTGTTGCTTGATGTAGCGCAGCGCTTCGCGGCCATCGCCTTGCGGGGTGTTCAGATCGAGCAGCACAAGCACGGGAGCGACCGCCGTCGCGCCATCGCGCAGCATGCCGATGCATTCGTCCCCCGTCGTCGCGCGCCGGAGATGGTGCGTCACCCCGGCGCGGCGCGCGGCGTCGCAGACGGTCTCGAAATCTTCATCGCAATCTTCGAGCACGAGGATGGTCCCGGGATTCATGCGAGCGCGGGTGCTTCGCCGAAGGGCAGCGTAAAGTAAAACGTGCTGCCCGCGCCGACGGCCGAATCGATCCACACGCGACCGCCGTGGCGTTGCACGAGCTTTTGCACGATCGTCAGGCCCGCGCCCACGCCGCCGCCGTAGTCGTCGCGGGCGTGCAGCCGTTTGAACATGAGGAAAATCTGCTCATGGTGCCGGGGCTCGATGCCGATGCCGTGGTCGCGCACAAAAAAGATCGTGTGGCCGGCGGACTCGGCGGGCGCGGCCGGCCGCGACGCGGTTTCCCCCCGCGCGTGGTAGCCGATCTCAATGCGCGCCGGCGCGGGCGCACTGTATTTGAGCGCGTTGCTCAGCAGGTTGCTGAAAATCTCGCGCACCCGCACGCGGTCGCAGTGCAGCCCCGGCAGCGGGCGCGGCACTTCGACGGTGAAGGTGCCGTCGCCGCGCCGCACGCCGACCATCTCGAGTGCTTCCTCCACGACTTCGTTAAGATTCACCTCGTCGAAGTCGAGCACGGCGCGGCCGACGCGCGAAAAGTGCAGCAGCGAATCGAGCAGGCTGTCCATGCGCACGGTGAGGCGTATGATCACCTCCACGCGCTTGCGGTCGTCGTCGGACGACTGCGCGCTTTTCAAGAGCTGATGCGCGTGGCGATGGATGCCGCGCAGCGGTTCCTTCAAATCGTGCGAGGCCATGTAGGCAAAGGCGTCCAGTTCCCCGTTGCTGCGCGTGAGTTCGCCATTCAGCTCGCGCAAGGCGCGCGCCGCGACGAGTTCCATCACGAGCATGCGCAGGCGCAGCGCGGAATCGACTTCCACGATCGACCACGGCAGCGAGCGCTGATGCACGGACTCGGTGAAAAGTTCAAACGAACCCCTGGGCGTAAGCCGCGGGCCGTGCGGGCCGGTGACGAGCGGCTTCTCGTGCGGATTGCCGCCCCAGTTCACCGTTTGAATCGTCTCCGGGCGGAACCACACGATCATGTCCCGCCGCGCCCGCGTGAGCGGCACCGCGAGCACGCCGCTCGCCACGGCGGCGAATTTCGCGCCCGCCCGGTAATCCTGCGGCAGGGAATCGGTGCAGAACACCGGCCGCGTGGCCGAGGCGAAATCCGGCCGCGCGTTCAACCATTCCGCGAGCGCGTGGAGCTGCGCGGGCTCCGGCGTTATCCCCGCGCACCACCAGCGGTCGAGATGATACAGCGCTACGCCGCCCGCCTCCATCGCATCGAGCAGCGAAGGCTGCCGGTCGATGAGTGCCACGAGGTTGCCGTCCTGCGCCGCCGTGGCCACAAGTTGCTGATGCATGCCCTCGAGCCGCAGGCGATAGGCGCGCTGCTCGCTCTCCTCGGCGTTCTTGAGTTGCAGCGTCGCCACTTGCGCGAGGAACTCGCAGGCCGAACGCATTTGATACGGGAAATGCGTGGGCGTGTTGTGCTGGCACGCGATCAGTCCCCACAGCTCGCCATCGCGCAGGATCGGCATGGTGAGCGACGCGGCGACGCCCATGTTTGCGAGATACTCGGAATACATCACCGACGCGCCGCGCAGCGCGCAGTGCGTCATGTTCAAAGGGTGGCCGGTGTCGGGATTCGCGAGCGGCACCAGCTCCACCAGCGGCCCCGCGGCATGCGGCAGCGGGCGGATCCAGATGCGCTTGAAAATCTCCCGCGCCGGCCGCGGGATGTCGCCCTCGGGGTAGTGGAAGCCGAGCCACGGCGCGAGATCCTCGCGCTTCGCCTCGGCGAAAACTTCGCCGTGCATGTCCGCGTGAAAGCGGTAAATCATCACGCGGTCCAGCCCGCTCAGTGCGCGCACTTCCTCCGCCACGCGCAGGCAAAACTCGCGCAGCCCGTTGGCCGCCTGCATCCGCCCGACCGCCCCTCTCAACCCGCGGAAATAATCCACCGCCCCGCCTTCCTCGCCATCCCGCCTGGCCTCGCACTCCACCACCGCCACGCCGTCCACCGTGTGCACGCACACGTCCATCGCCTCCGCCGCACCGCGCGCCGGCAGCGTGAAAGCGTAGAGCGAATTCCGCTCGATCGGCTCGCGATCAATGACCTCGCGCAACCGCGCCGCGCCCGCCGCGCCCACGGCTTTCGCCACGTCCTGCCCCGCCAGCGCCGCGGGCGTTTCGCCCAAAAGCTCCGCCGAATTTTCGCTCACCTGCAAAATCGTGAGGTCGCTCAACCGCAGCACCAGCATCGCCCCGTGCGCCTGAATGCACCCCGGCGTCTGCACCGGTTCGCTGTCGCAATTGGTCAGGGAAACGCCGTGACGCTTGATGCTGTAGAGGCCGGAGGCCCACGGGAGCGGGGGGTCAGGTGCAGGCATGGTGGGCGTTTTCATGCGATGATGAATGAATGGAAAATGGTGGGCGTGGGTTCAATCCGCGCCGCCGTTTCCTTGATAAATCCGCCGAACGCCTGCCACCGCGCCATTGCCGCTGAAGAACGCGTTCCCGCTTTTTGCCCACGTCTTTTCGGCCACCGCTACCCGCCCCGCCCAGTGATCGCGGCGGAAGTCGTGCGTCACGCCGGCGAGCCGCGCGGCATCGGGCACGGTCTCGAAATTTTCATCACAATCCTCAAGGACGAAAATCGTCTCCGCCGGTGCGCGGTTCATGCCAGAGCCCTCGTTTGCTGGCCCGGCAGGGTGAAGTAAAACGTGCTGCCCGCGCCGACGGCCGAATCCACCCACACGCAACCGCCGTGGCGCTGCACGAGCTTTTGCACGATCGTCAGGCCCGCGCCCACGCCGCCGCCGTAGTCGTCGCGGCCGTGCAGCCGTTTGAACATGCGGAAAATCTGCTCATGGTGCCGGGGCTCGATGCCGATGCCGTGGTCGCGCACAAAAAAGATCGTGTGGCCGGCGGACTCGGCGGGCGCGACCAGGCGCGGTGCGGTTTCCCCCGGCGCGAGGTAGCCGACCTCAATGCGCGCCGGCCCGGGCCCGCTGTATTTGAACGCGTTGCTCAGCAGATTGCTGAAAATCTCGCGCACCCGCACGCGGTCGCAGTGCAGCCCCGGCAGCGGGCGCGGCACTTCGACGGTGAAGATGCCGTCGCCGCGCCGCGCGCCGACCATTTCGAGCGCCTCCTCCACGACTTCGTTCAAATCCACCTCGTCGAGCTCCAGTGTGGTGCGGCCCACGCGGGAGAAGTGCAGCAGCGAATCGAGCAGACTGTCCATGCGCACGGTGAGGCGCATGATCCCCTCCACGCGCCTGCGGTTTTCGTCGTCGAGCGTCTGCGCGCTCACGAGCAGTTGATGGGCGTAGCGATGGATGCCGCGCAGCGGTTCCTTCAAATCGTGCGAGGCGACGTAGGCAAAGGCGTCCAGCTCCTCGTTGCTGCGCGTGAGGTCGACGTTCAACTCGGCGATACGCTGGGAGCGCGTGACGACGAGTTCCATCACGAGCATGCGCAGGCGCAGTGCGGAATCGACCTCCACATGCGACCACGGCAGCGAGCGCTGCTGCACCGACTCGGTGAAAAGTTCAAACGAACGCCGGGGCGTGAGCCGCGGGCCGTGGGGACCGTTGACGAGCGGCTTCTCGTGCGGGTTGCCGCCCCAGTTCACCGTCTGAATCGTTTCCGGGCGGAACCACACGATCATGTCGCGCCGCGCGCGAGAGAGCGGCACGGCGAGCACGCCGCTCGCCACGGCGGCGAAGTCCGCGCCCGCCGGATAGTCGCGCGCCAGCGAATCGGTGGCGAACACCGGCCGCGTGGCCGAGGCGAAATCCGGCCGCGCATTCAACCATTCCGCGAGCGCCTCGAGCTGCGCCGGCTCCGGTGTTTTCCCCACGCACCACCAGCGGTCGAGATGATACAGCGCCGCGCCCCCCGCCTCCATCGCATCGAGCAGCGAAGGCCGCAGGTCGGTGAGCGCCATGAGGTCGCCATTCTGCGCCGCCTTGGCCACGAGCTGCTGATGCACCCCCTCGAGCCGCAGCCGATACACGAGCTGCTCGCTCTGCTCGGCGCTCTTCAGTTGCAACGTCGCCACCTGCGAGATGAACTCGCAGGCCGCGCGCATTTGATACGGGAAATGCGTGGGCGTGCAGTGATGGCAAGAGATCATTCCCCACAGCTCGCCATCGCGCAGGATCGGCATGGTGAGCGTCGCGGCGACGCCTATGTTCGCGAGATACTCGGAACACATCACCGATGCGCCGCGCAGCGCGCAGTGCGTCATGTTCAAAGGGCGGCCGGTGTCGGGATTCGCGAGCGGCACCAGCTCCACCAGCGGCCCCGCGGCATTCGGCAGCGGGCGGATCCTGATGCGCTTGAAAATCTCGCGCACCTGCCGCGGGATGTCGCCCTCGGGGTAATGCAGACCGAGCCACGGCGCGAGATCCTCGCGCTTCGCCTCGGCGAAAACTTCGCCGTGCTGGTCCGCGTGAAAGCGGTAGATCATCACGCGATCCAACCCGCTCAACGCGCGCACTTCCTCCGCCACGCGCTGGCAAAACTCGCGCAGCCCGTTGGCCGCCTGCATCCGCCCGACCGCCCCTTTCACCCCGCGGAAATAATCCACCGCCCCGCCCTCCCCGCCGCGCCCCGTGGCCTCGCACTCGACCACCGCCACGCCGTCCACCGTGTGCACGCACACGTCCATCGCCTCCGCC
>JANXSC010000237.1 GCA_025352845.1 Opitutaceae bacterium | reverse complement strand
GACAATCTCGGTGCCGTCGGGCTGCTTGAGCCAGTGGCGCATCGGGGTGATGCGGCCCGCGCCGAAATCGAACTCGGCGGCGGGAAACGCGCCGTTGTGCCACTTGCCGACGTGGCCGGTGTGATAGCCGTGCGCGCGGAGCAGACCGGGGTAGGTCTCGGCCCACGGCGTCTTGAACATGCCGTTCGGGGGCTGACCGTTGCGCGACATCCACTGGCCCGTGAAAAGATTGGCGCGACTCACCCAGCAGACGGACGTCGTCACGCAGTTTTGCGTGAAGCGCACGCCCTCGCGTGCGAGTTGATCGAGGTGGGGCGTTTTGACCACGGGGTTGCCCGCGATGCCGAGGGTATCGTAGCGCCAGTCGTCGGCGAGGAGGACGACGATGTTGAGCGGCTTGGCGTCGGCTGCAGCGGCAAGCGCCGGCAAGGTGCCGGTCGAAAGGACGCAGGCGAAGAGCAGTGTAGTTCTCATGGAATTAGGTCGTGGAGTTCAGAACCGGAACGAACTGGTGAACTGGTAGGCGCGCGGTTCCTTGAGGTTGTAGACCGCCACGCTCGGCGTGTGTCGGCCGTCGCGGCTGTCGACGCTGATGAGCGGGAAGACCGTGTTTCTGTCGAAGACGTTGCGGACGTTCATCTGGAGGCGCCAATCGATGCGGTCTTTGAAGATCTTCCGCTTGTAGGTGATCCAGCCGCCGAAGTTCGCCCAGGCTGGCGCGTAGTAAGGCTGCGTGGGATCGAGGAGCAACTTGGAGTCCACGGCGAAGCCGTTGATGGCTTTGCCGCGGGCGTTCAGGCTGCCGCCGATGGAGAAGCCGCCGAGTGGACCGCGGGTGGCGAAGTCGTAGCTCTGGATAAGATTGAGCGTCCAGTTGGAGGCGAAGTTGGCGGACGGGCTGTTGCGGATGGCGTTGAAATTCACGAGCGTGTTCTCGAGGTCGGCGATGCGCGAAGCGACGGTGAGGCCGTTGGTCGCGTCGAGATTCTGCCACTCGGGATGCGATTTCAGCAGCGGAATATATTGGGCCATGTATTGGTTGATGAACACGCCGCGGGCACTGGTGGTATTGTCGCCGCGCTTGCTGCCGTTGAGCGTCAGACGCCACTGCTTGGTGGGGTTCGCAGTGAGGGAGAATTCCCAACCCTTCGAGGTGGTGGAGACGACGTCGGACCAGACCGTGGCGATCGTGGAATAGGGCGACGTGTAGTATTTCGCATCGCGCGTGAAATCGCCGACGGCGATCCAGATTTGGTCGAATTGCTTGAAGTTGCCGGCCGGGTTGCTGGCGATGCTGTCGGAACCGTTCGAGCTGCTGTTGGTGTAGTAGGTAACGTCGAGGAAGAGGCGGCGCTCGAAGAAGGAAAACTTGAGGCCGTAGTCTTTGCCCTCGCCTTCGGGATTCGGCAGGAGGTCGCCGTAGACATTGCGACTCGCGGCGTTCACCTGAAAATTATTGGACGTGTTATAGCTCAGGCTCACCCACGGGAGGGCGTGAAACACCACGCCGCGGGTGTTGGTTTTTCCCCCGCGCTCCGTGCGGATGGCGGGCGCGAAGGACCGCAGGTTGATCCCGCTCGGACGGGGGAAGGTCTGATTCACGTCGCGCCGGTTGCTGAAATCGTTGGGAAATGCCGCCCATGACGTGAGGTCGTCCTGCCGCAGACCGTTGGTCACGACGATGCGGTCTTTCCAGAGGAAGCTTTGCACGGCGAGGGCCTTGGTGCGCACGACCGATTCGGCGACCGTCGGGCCTTGCTGGGACATGAACGCGGGCGTGACGCCACTGGGGTCGCGGGTCGGCAGGGGGTCGTTGGCATAGAGCACGGGGATGGCCTCGATGTGCCGGCCGACAGAGGTGCCGACCTTGTTCGCGGCGTTGTCGTAGTAATAACGGTATTGGATGCCATTGGCCGCGTTGTTGATCGCGGCGGCGGCGCCGGTCGTGGCGAACGGCGTGGTATTGAAGAGGCCGTTGTTGCTCGACCAGCTGCTGGACTCGCTTTGCTCGCCGAAGACGGCGGCCTGGTGGCGGCCGAGGTATGGGAGCCAGCCGCGTTTGGTGCGGGAGAAATCCAATTCGTAGGAGGCCATGGCGCGGTAGTTCGTGGCCTGGTTCGGCGCTTCGATGATCGTGGACTGCGACTGGCTGTAGAGTTTGCCGACGTTCGGATTCGGCGATCCGTCGGGGAGCTGGCGGTTGGGATCGACGTAGATGTAACTCAGTTGGCCGACGAAGCCGTTAATCGCGCGGAGCTTGCTGTCGACCTTGTTGAACGCGGCCTCGATGAAGAAGTCCCGCGTGATCTGCTGTTCGAGAAACGCCGAGAGCGTCTTGTAGTCCGTCAACCGATAGGCCGAATTGCCAAACGCACTGGCGAAGGTCGGATAGATGGAGTCGTTGACGAGCGAGCGGAAGTTTCCGCCGTTCACCGGAAAACCGTTCGCAAAGGTCGTCGGCACGCTCTGACCCTGATTTTGCAGCCGTTGCGTGGGGACGGGTGCGCCGCCCGCCGAATACTGCGTCGAGACGAGACCGGCGAAGGCGAAGTTTTGTGTGCCGGCGGGCTTGCCGGTCGCGACGTTGGTGTAGGTGTTGATCAGCGGCGAGCCGGCGGCGAGCCAGGGTGAGACGGCGTCGTAGTCGGGCCAGGGGCGGACACCGGGTTGCTGGATGTGGCCTTTGTCGAAGTTGACGCGGAGCGTCGTCTTCTTGAACGGCGTAAAGTTCAGCGTGAAGAAATCGCGCCGCTGGTAGCTGTTGTTGTGGAGCCGGAAATCATTGAGCCCCTCGAACAGGCCGGAGTAGCGGGCGCTGAGATAATTTTTGATCAGCACGCGATTGAGGTCGACGGTGAGGCGGTGGCCGCCGCGGCTGTCCATTTGCTGTTCCACGGTGATCGAGTCCTTGGGTTTCGCGCGTTTGGTGGAGGAGACAAACGCGCCGGCGGAGTTGCCGAGGCCAAAGAGAATGGCATTGGGGCCGCGCGTAAACGTGAGCGCCTCGGAGTTGTAGCGGTCCTGCGGGAGGCCGTTGCTGAAGAAATCCTGAGCGACGACGGTGGTCGCGCCGCCGCGCGTCACGTATTTCGTCGGGATGTTGATGAAGTCGTTGCCGTTCCCCGTGATGTCGGACGTGGACATGATGAACGGGTCCGTGTTGGGCGCGAACGACATCAGGTTGTAGATGCTGTTCGCGCCGAGATCGTCCATGAGCTGCTCGGTGAAAACCGTAAGGGAGGAGCCGATGTCCTTGAGATCCGTTTTCAGGCGCGTGCCACTGAGGGTCTGCGTGGCCATGTAGCCCTTGTCGGTGCTGGCATCGACTTGGAAGGGGGAGAGGACGAGGGGCTCCTCCGTGGGGGGAGTGGCCGGTTTGGGCGGCGAGGTTTGGGCTACCGCAAGCGACGCCGCCAAGCCCGTGACGAAGGCGAGCAGTAGAATGCGGTCGGGAAACATGGCGGAGTTAGGGTTCATGGGAATGGGCGATGGGGTGGGGCGGCCGAATAATTTTAAGGGAAACGCACGGCGAAGTGATAGGTGCCGGCGGCCGCTGACACTTTGAGCGCGTCACCGTCGAGGGTGATCGCGCGGATGCCGCTGCTCGACGGGGCGGCGGAAAGCGCTGCGCCACCCTCGGTCGTGCGGTCGATGGTGGCGTTGGGCAGAAAAACGCTCGCGGTCGTGTTGGCGGGGATCGTCACGTCGAGGGTGAAGACGCCGTTCTCAAGCTTCCACGCGCTCGCGATCCGGCCGTTGATCGAGTCGTAATGGGCGCGCACCCAGTTGATCGGAGTCTGGTCGGGATTGCTGCCGGCCGTCGGCGGGCGCGGGCGGATGATGATGCGGCGGTATCCCGCGCCGTCGGTGTCAATGCCGGCGAGCACGCGGTAGGCCCACTCCATCACGGCGCCGAACGCGTAATGGCTGAAGCTGTTCATCGCGGAATTTTGTTTTCCGTTGGCGCCATTGAAGCCGTGCTCGGCGGTGTAGCTGTCCCACCGTTCCCACACGGAGTTCGCGCCATTGGAAACTTCGTAGCCCCAGCTTGGGAATTTCCGGCTCTGGAAGAGGCGCGCCGCTTCGTCGTGGTGGCCATTCGCGGTGAGCGCGGGCAGAATCGATTTCGTGCCGAGGAAGCCCGTCGCCATCCGGTGGTCGTTGGCGGCGAGTCGGGCGACGAGCGTGGCGGCGGCGGCGGGAATGTGCTTTTCGGGGATGAGGCCGAAGGTGAGCGCGAGCACGTAGGCCGACTGCGTGGCGATCGTGAGCGTGCTGTCGGACTTGAGGTAGCTTTTCGCAAACGCGGCGGAGGATTTCGCGCGGCGCGCGCGGTAGGTCGCGGCTTCGAGCGGGCGGCCGAGCGCGTCGGCCATCTCGGCCATCAGCGTGCAATCGTAGACGTGGTAGCACGTGTCGATGAACTCCACGGGCGTGGTCTCGTTGACGTTGAGCCAGTCACCCCACGGATTGCCGAGACTCGTGCCGAGTCCTTCCGGCGTGGTGCTGGCGTGACGCCACTCCATAAATCGCGTCATCGAAGCCCAGTGACGCTCCAGGAGGCGCGTGTCGCCGTAAACTTTCCAGATGGTCCAGGGGCAGATGATGCCGGCATCGGTCCAGCCGGAGCCGAAGGTTTTGCCCGCTCCGCCGTGCGCCATCGGATAGGGCGCGTAGTCGGGATACGCGCCGAAGCTGCGCTGCGCCTCCACCACATCGTCGGCCCACTTGGTGAAAAACGCGGCGACATCGGCGTTGAAACTCGCGGTGCGCACGTAGGCTTGCGCGTCGCCCATCCAGCCGAGGCGCTCGTCGCGCTGCGGGCAGTCGGTGGGCACCTCGACGAAGTTCGCGCGCTGCGTCCACTGCGCGTTGCGGCCAAACTGCGTGAGCACGGGATCGCTGCATTCGAAGCTGCCGGTGAGCGGTGTGTCGTTGTGGAGCACGAGGCCGGTGATCGCGGTGAGCGGCGGTTTCTCGGCGAGGCCGGTGAGTTCGACGAATTGGAAGCCGTGATAAGTGAAACGCGGTGACCACATTTCGCCGGCCGGATCGCCGCGCAGGGTGTAGAAGTCGGTCGCGCGCGCCTTGCGGAGATTCTCCGTCATGATCGTGCCGTCTTTGTGGAGCATCTCGCCGAAGCGGAGGCGGACGGTCGTGCCGGCGGCGCCCTTTATTTTTAGCCGCACGAGACCGGCGAAATTCTGGCCGAGATCGAAAACGTAGGTGCCGGGCTTCGGCTCGGTCAGAGATTTCGCGGGGAGCTCCTGCGTAATCCGAATCGGCGGCGCGGAGTAGGCCTGCATTTTCGGCGGCGCGACGAAACCGAGGTCCACGTTGCGTGCGCCGGCGGCATCGGAATAAACCGCCGGCGCGCGCGGATTCGTCTCGGCGCGCACGGCAGGCGACCAGTTTTTCGCGTCGTAGCCGGCGGTGGACCACGCGCCGAGTTCCGCGCGCGCATCGTAACTCTCGCCCATGATGAGATCGGCTTCGCGCGTGGGCCCGCGGTCGGTCACGCGCCAGCTCTCGTCGGTCGAGATGGTTTCATGCGTGCCGTCGGCATAGTCGATTGCGAGCTGCGCGCGGAAGGCGGGCGTCTTGCCATAGAAGTAGCGTCCGACTTTGCCCGGCCCATAGCCGACGAGGAGCGCGTAGCCGACGTAGCCGGAATACCAGCCCTCGGCGACGACGGCTCCCAAGGCGTTCGCGCCGCCGCTACGCACGAGCGCAGTGACGTCGTGCGCGCGATAGTAGGCGCGCTGGAGGTAGTCGGACCAGCCCGGCTGGAAGAACGCGTCGCCCACGCGCTGGCCGTTGCAGTAGAGATCGTAGAGGCCGAGCGCGGAGGCGTAGACGGTCGCGCGCTGCACCGGCTTCGCGGCGGAAAATTCCTTCCGGTAATGGCGCGGCGCGGGGAGGTGGAGTTTCGCGCGCTCGGTGTGGAGCGGGGTGTCGTCGCGATAGGAAATCCACTGCGCGCGCCAGTCTTCGGGTTTGAGCAAGCCCATCGCCCAACGCGCGGGCGCGCTCCACGCCGTGGCGGCGCCGCGCTCGTCCCACGCGCGCACTTGCCAGAAATATTCCCCGCGCGAAGCGAGCGGCGTGCCGGCGTAGGCGATCTGGTGGGTGGGGTTGCCCTCGATACGGCCGCTGTCCCAAGCGTTGGCCTCGGCGCGGGCAAGTTTCTCCGTGCTGGTCGCGACACGAATCTGCCACGCCGTTTGCGCCGCGCCGCGCCGATCGGAGACGATTCGCCACGAGAGCCGCGGCTGCGCGCTCTCAATCGCGTCGGGAGCCACAAGATATTCGCAGCGCAGATCGGCCGCGGTGAGGGATGACGCCGCGTCTTGGGCCGCGGCGCGAATTCCGGTGCAAAGGGCGAGGCAAACGAGGGCAACTTGGGATCTCATGCTTTTTTGGCCTGCTTCTTCTTTTTCGCGGCGGGCTCGGCTGCAGCGTCGGCCCGATAGGCTGGATTCTTCAGGGGGATGACAGCCTCGGTATCGCGAAGGAAACCCGTGATGAGGGCGTTCAACTCCGAGGTTTTAGCGGGCTGTTGCACCGCGAGATTCCTCGTTTCGCTGAGATCGTCCTTGAGGTTGTAGAGTTCAAGCAGGTCGGTCTGATCGGCGTTCAGGCAGTAGAAGCGGATGAGTTTCCAATCGCCGACGCGCACCCACGTGGAGGCGATGCCGCCGGACGCGGGCGTGGTGTGGGGAAAATGGCAGAACGTGGGCCCACGGTCGTGGGCCTGGCCGCGAAGGGCGGGCGCGAAACTCCGGCCGTCAAATTTCAGGGTCGCCGGGATCTTCAGTTTCAGCAGCTCGGCGAATGTCGGGAAAAAATCCGTGCTCTGAATGATCGTCTCGGTCGCGACGCCCGCTTGGGTCAGGCCGGGCCAGACGACGATGCAGGGTTCGCGCGTGCCGCCCTCGTAGGTTGTGGCCTTGCCGCCGCGCAGCGGGGCGTTGCTGGTGATCGGAATGTCGGCGATTCCATTGGCGGTGCCGGCCTCGGCGGTGCCGGCGATCCAGTGCACGCCGCCGTTGTCGGAGAAGAAAACGATGACGGTCTTCTCGGTGAGTTTGAGTTCGTCGAGCGCGTCGAGGAGGCGGCCGACGTTATCGTCGAGGCTTTGGACCATGGCTCCGTAGACTGGATTGCGCTGGCCGCTGCCGGGCGGGAGCTTCGCGGCCTTGGAGCGATATTTTTCGATGAGCGCGGGCTTGGCGTCGTAGGGTGCGTGGACGGAGAACGCCCAGTAGTTGAGGTAGAATGGCTGGTCGCGGTGGGCCTTGATGAACTTGATCGCTTCGTCGGCCATGCGGTCCTCGATGTGCTCGTGGGGCGTGGTCGGGAGGACATTGAGCGCGGCCGGAAATTTCCACGGCGCGACGTAGCTACCCGCTGGACCGGGGCCGGGCCAGTGGGGAAAATCGACGTCGAAGCCCTGTTGTAGCGGGCTGTAGGGCTCGGGGCCAAGGTGCCATTTGCCGAAGTGCCCGGTGGTGTAACCCTCGCCCTTGAGCGCCTCGGCGAGCGTGAAGTAGCTCGTGTCGAGCCGGGTGATACTCTGCGCCACGAGTGCTTTGACGGTGGGCCCCGCCTGTTTGACGGTGCCTTTTTCCAGCATCACCTGCGGCGTGTGCGCTACCGGCGCGGTCAGGCCAATGCGCGCCGGATAGAGCCCAGTTTGAATACTCGCGCGGGTCGGCGAGCAGAGCGGGTTCGCCGCGTAGGCCTGCGTGAAGCGCAGACCGCGTTGCGCGAGCCGCTGGATGTTGGGCGTCTCGTAGAATGCATTGGGCCGGTTGAACGTCGTGTCGTTCCAGCCGAGATCGTCGGCGAGGATGAAGAGGACGTTCGGCTGGGCGGGCGAGGCCGCGAACGCGGCGCCGCCGAACACGAGCAGGGTGAGGCTGAGAACGGGACGGAATGGTTTCATGGAAAATCAGGGGCGCGAATCGTTGGGCTCTGCTTGGAGGGCGAAGTGCTTCGGTAAAGGTGTGGCCGGGAGCGCCGTGAGCGCGTCGCTCCGCTTGGTTCCGGTCCCGGTTTTCCACCTGTCATGGTCGAGCCAGAGCAACCGGTCGCGTCGCAACAAACCTAGTCCGACGCCGAGCGCGGTCGCGGGATCGGATTCGGGGCCGACGAGGTTGGGGTAGTCGGGATCCGGTTTTGGCTCGTAGTTTTCCACGACGACGATGTCGGGCGAGGCGTCTTGGGCGCGCAGAAAAGCGAGGTAGCGATCGGTGTCGGCGGCGAACTGGAGTTTGGAACGATGCGGCGAAGCGATGACGACGGACTTCAGCCCCTGCGCGCGCGTCCAGCGCAACGCGTCGACCACCCAGTCGCGATAGGCGGCCTCGCGTCCGAACGTGTAGCCGCTCGGGGTATCGAGCACGATCCCGCCGGCGGTGCGGATGATGGCCTGAAACACCGGAGAAAGTGTGACCGTGTGGGCTGCAAGGGTCGGAATGTTGGGCCGAAAATTCTGATACTCGAAGGTCGGCAGAATCAGCGTCGTCTCCGGCACGCCGGCCGCGCGGAGCGCCGTCATGTAGTCGCGCCACATCTCCGCCGTGGGCTGGTTGTTTTTGTCGAATGCGTTCGCGGCGATGAACGCGGGTTTGATGCCGAGCGCGAGATAGCCCTCGCGGAAACGCTTCCCCCAGGTGTGGGCGTGGTCGCCCAGACCGAAACCCAGCTCGAGCGCGACGGGCGCTCCGGCGAAGTGCCGCAGCGTGGCGCGCTGCTGCTCGAGCGTGAGCGCCGCCCAACCGTTGTTGTGCAGGTAGAGTCCGCCGCCGGCGGCGCGGAACTGCGCGGAAGCCGCCGCGTTGGCCAGCGCGGCGACGCCGGCCACGCCTCCCGCATAAATCTGCGGTGAGCGACCGGCCGCGGGTGCGGCGGCGCACGGTGCCGAAACCGCAACGAGCAGCGAGAGGAATGGCAGGGCGAGTGAAGGTCTCATCGAGGCGGTCTCAGCGGGCCAGTGGCGCAGCGGTGAAATCCCACACCTTCGGGGATGCGCGGTTGGCGCCTACGAATTCGATCCGGGAGATTTCCACCGCAGTTTCCCCGGGCGCGTGCAGGCGGACGTGGATCACGGTGCCCTGGGCGGGGACCTCGAGCGCGATGGTTTGCCACTGGGTGGAGCCGGCGACGGTGGCTCGCGCAGTTTGGCCGGGGGAAAAATCCGGTTGTTCCTTGGTGCGCCACGCGAGGGAGAACTCGCCGCCCGCCGGCGCGCGCAGGCGGACGGTCGCCTGCATCGGCCCCCTGACCTCCAAGCCGGTGTGCGTGATAAAACCGCGCGCGTTGCCGGGCGCGAGGTGCAGCGCGCCGTCGCGCAGCGCAAGCGTCGCTCCGCGGGCGATCCAACCTTGGGCTTCCGCGACGACGTTCAGCGCATCTGCGGGCGCGGGCGCGCTTAACTTGGCTACGGCTTTCGTGCCGGCCTTCGTGGCGCGGCCGCGTTTTTCGGGAGCGGGGCCGGTCTTCGTGACGTGCGCGTCGTAGAAAATCTGATCCTGCGCGACGACCGCGCGGGGGAGCGGCGGCGGAGGGAGCGTGGCGTCCCACGCCATGAGTTTCTTTTCCAAATTGGCGGCGACGGCGGGAAAATCGGCGAGGCGGTTTTTTGTTTCACGCTCAGGGCTTTGGAGGTCGAAGAGAAATTTTTGCTCTGACCCGAGGAGGATCAGTTTCCAGCGGTCGTCGCGGATTGCGGCTTGCGAGCGCCAGCGCCAATAGAGCGCGTCGTGGGGTGCGCCGGTTTTTTCGCCGCGCACAAACGGGACCAGGTTCACGCCGTCGAGCACGGGATCGTGCGGTAGGCCGGCGATCGCGACGGCGGTCGCGGCGACGTCGAAATTGATCACGGGAGGCTCGTAAACTTTCCCGGCGGGCAGCGTGCCAGGCCAGGCCGCGAGAAAGGGTGTGCGGATGCCGCCGTCGGTGAGCATGCCTTTCTCGCCGGTGAGCGGGGTGTTGAGCGAGCCGTTCCACGCGCCGTCTTTCAGGGGCGCGCCGTTGTCGCCGATGAAAAAGATGAGCGTGTTTTGCTCGTTACCCTGCTCGCGGAGTTTGGCGCGGATCTGGCCGATGCCCTCGTCCATCGCCGCGATCATCGCGAGGGCCTGGCGGCGTTCGAGCGGGAGGTGCGCGGGCGTGCGCGCGAACCACGGCTCGGGCGACTGCAGCGGGACATGCGGCGTGAAGTAGGCGAGATAGAGGAAAAACGGATCGCGCGCGTGGCGGTCGATGAATTGCAGCGCAGCGTCCGTCTGCCACACGCAGCGGAAGCGCGGATCGGTGAGCGTCTGCGGAGCGTTGGGGAGTTTGTTGCCCTTGAGATCGTGCGAGGCGACGAAGGTGTTCATCGGGCCGGTGTAGTATTCGTCGAAACCCTGGCCGAGCGGGAGAAACTTACGGTCGTCGGACGCGGCGCCCTTGCGCGGAGCGGCTTCGTTCTCGCCGCGGGGGGTGGGTTCGAGATGCCACTTGCCGATCTGACAGGAAATGTAGCCGGCCGGTTTTAGCCGTTCGGCGAGGGTGAGTTCGGCGAGCGGGAGCGGACCCTTCAGGTTGTCCTCGACGCCGAAGCGCTGCTGGTAGCGGCCCGTGATCACGCCGGCGCGCGACGGCACGCACTGCGGGGCGCTGACGTAGCCGTTGAGGAAGCGCACGCCGTCGCGGGCCATCGCGTCGAGGTGGGGAGTGCGAATGTCGGGATCAGTTTTCTGCGCGGCGAGGTCGGCGAAGCCATGATCGTCGCTGTAGATTAAAATGATGTTGGGCTTCGCCGCCACGGCCGCCGCGCGGGCGGCGGGCAGCAGCAGTGCGAGGGTGAAGAGGACGAGGAAGGGGTTTTTCACGGCGCGTGGGTTCAGGGGCTGGTCAGCACGGCGCTCTCGCCGGCGTATTTTGTGAGGAGGGCATCGAGTCGCATGGTGAGTTGCGATTCGGTGCCGAGGAGGAGCCAGTAGCGGTAGCGATAGGTGGACTGGGGCCCGAGGTTCATGCGGTCGATCGGGGCGATGTGGATGCAGGGACCGGCGGCGGGATCGTCGCTGGCGCCGCCGGCGTGCGGACCGAAATTCCACGGCTGCGTCGCCGTGGGGCTGAAAATCGCGACGCCCTGTCCGTTGGGGGCGAAGCACGCCATCACGTTGCGCGGAGGCCGCGTCTTGCCCCACGGCGGACCGGGGGGCTGGGTTTCCGCGCGCCACGCCCCGGCCCCGAGGTAGCTTTTGATCGTGCTGAAATTACGGGTGAAATAGCAGGCGGGAATTTCTTGCGGCGAGAGTTTCGCCGGGCCCCAGCGATCGCCTTCCGCGCGCTGCGCGACGAACTCGCAACGCACGACGACGACGTCCGGCATACCGGGTTCGAAGCCGGTCCACTGCCGCATGACGGCGGCGGCCTCCTCGTTCGGCATGTCCCAGAGTTTTGGGACGGTTTCTCCGAAGAGCGTGTGGTCATCGAGACGTTTGAATTCGTTGACGCGCGCCCAAGAGCCGACGCCGCCGCCCTGTATCGGGTTCCACGACCACGGACTCCATGCTTTGCTTTGGCCCTCGGCCTGGCGGTCGAGCCGGAGACCGGCGTAATAGGATTGTTGGATCAGGCGGCCCGGGTCGGCCGAGTTGACGAGGTTCCTCGGGTAACCGGCTGACGAAAGCCACGTGATCGCGGCACCCTTGGCGCGATCGATGCCGACTTTCACGGTGCCATTGTCGAGGGTGAGAAGCACTTCGCCGCGCGGGCCGATGTTGTTAGTGGCGGCGCGGGCGCTGGTCCCCAGCGCGGCGACGAGCATGACGAGGCGGGTGAATAGCCGAATGTCACGCGCGCCAGATCGCGGGGAAAAAAATCGAGGCCGCGCCAACTCCACCTGATTTTCCCCCCAGGCATCGTGGTTCCCGCAACTTGGTCGGGAACTGGGGGGAAGTTTCGCGCCCGGTCGAAACGGGCAACGCCAAGGGTGCGCTTGCACCCGGTTGGGACCAAGCGGACGAGAGAGCTCAGTGACCGGTAGGAGACGGAGCATGAAGGGGAGAATTAAAACCGTCCGTTGATCCCCGCCGTAATGGTGGTGCCGTTGATGATCGTGTTCTGCAGCTGCGAGCGCACGCCGCGGTAGAAGGCCTGCGGTTCGTTGAAGAGGTTCGCCACGTCGAGCGTGAGCTGGAGCGAGGGGCGCACCTGGTAGGAGACGCCGGCAGTCACCGTTTCGGCGGAGAAGCGGTAGAGGTTCCGGCCGAGCGTGGCGGCGGTGTAGGTGGTGATGTAGTCGCCGGTGTAGTTGTAGAGCGCGCGGGCGCTGAATTTTTTGTAGCGCCACGAGAGGCTGGCGTTGCCGGTGCGCGGGATGAAGCCGGCGACCTGATCGGTGCTGAGGCCGGCGGTGCCGCCGAAATTTCCGTGCGTGCGGATCACGGTGAAGTTGGCGGAGGCGCCGAAGCCCTTCAGCCAACCGGGGAGAAACGTGAACTGCTGCTGGTAGCTGAACTCCCAGCCCTGCACGAAGGCCGTGCCGGCGTTCGACGTGGTGAGGCGCGTGAAGCCGGGGTATTCGCCGTTGAAGCCGTTGTCGTTGCCCCCCGCGATCGTGCCGGTGGCGACGCCGCTGACGATGTAGTCCGCGATCGTCTTGTGGAACCAGCCGACGGAGAGCGTGCCGACCGGCTCGAAATAATACTCGAGTGTGGCATCCCACGTGGCGGCCCGCTGCGGGAGGAGGCCGGGGTTGTTGACGGTGAGAGTCTGGTTGGCCTCGGAGACGGTCTCATTGGGCAGGGCGTTGTTGAGCGCGGGGCGGCCGAAGCTTGTGGACCAACTGAGGCGGGCCTTCACGCTCGGCGTGACATCGTGCGAGAGGTGCAGGCTGGGAAACGCCTTCGTGTAGCTGCCGCTGAGGTTGCGCTGCGTGCCGGCGTAGTCGCGCGTGGCGGAGCCGATCGGATCGGCGGTCTGCTGCGCGGCGGTGCTGCCGGTGCGGGTGCGGACCCAGCCCCAGCTTGAGGTCTCGGTGCGCTCGAGGCGCACCCCGCCGAGAAAGCCGGTGGGCCCGGCGCGGCCCTGTGCCATCGCGTAGCCGGCGGTGACGGTCTCGGTGACGGCGCGGTTGGCCGTGTATTGGTTCTGCGCGTTAAAATAACGATCCTCGGTCCAGAGCGCGGGCGTGATCGGCTGGCGGTCGGCGAAGAATTGCACGGCCTCCCAATACGGGAGGCGGCGGCCGGTCTTCACCTGATCGAACGTGACGATCGTCGGGTCGCTGGGGAGTGCGGCGGTGCCGGCGTAGTTCCAGCGGCGGGCGAAGCTCTCGGCGGAGACGTAGCGCTCGCGCCAGACGGCGCCGGTCTTGAGCGAGAGTGGGAAGGCGGTGGGCAGCGTGTAGCGTGCGTTGGCCGTCGCCTCCTTGATCATGTCGTCGTTCTGCAGAATGGAATTGTTGTAGGTGGTGGGCCGGTAATTGGCGGGGTTGGTGAAGTCGGGGCCGCCGTTTTGGATGAACGTCGGGAAGAGATCAGACTGCGTGCGGTCTAGGATCCAGCCGACGCCGGTGATGCGATTGACCAGGATGCCGCCGCGGCCGCCCCCGCCGCCGTTGATGTTGGTCTGCGTGTAGCGGGCGTTGTAGTCGAGCTGCAGCGGGCCGAACGTGTGCTCGGCGCCGAGATCGACGCGGCGCATGCGGTTGAAGAAATTCCCCGGCCCGGTGGTGGTCTGCTCGAGCGTGGAGGCGGCGACGGGCCGGACCTGCGTGACGCGATCGGTGAAATCGGGCGCAATGCCGTTGGCCGCGGTGCCGGTGGCGTTGGCGGGGTTGAAGATCGCCTGGTTGGTGAACGCGCGCATCTCATATTGGCGGCGGAAGCTCTCGACGGCGTCGTTGACGATGGTGTTGAGCGAGAGCTTGGTGGACGGCGAGAGACGGTAGTCGGCCTTGAAATTGATCGAGGCCTGCTTGCGGTTGTTGTAGTTGTCCCACGTGCGGTAGTCCCAGAGATAGGCGGGCTGCGCGGTGGTGTTCTGAAAATCGCGGACGGTGCGAAAGCCGCCGACGGCGTTTTCGCTGTAGAAAACATTCACGGCGACGCCGAGGTTGCGCTCGCCGCCGAGCATGTCGAAGAGCTCCTGCCACTGGACATTGAAGAGCGGGTGGGCGCGGTGCTTTTCACGGGTGGGCGTCTGTTCGGTGAACGACGGCGCGACGCGCATCCCCGCGCTGTAGCTGAGGCGGCGCTTTTCGCGCATGGAGAGGGGCGAGCGGGTCTTGAGATTGATCGTCCCGCCGATGGAGCCGGCCTCCTTGTCGGGCGTGTGGCCCTTGGTCAGCTCCAGCTGGTCAAACATCGTGCCGGTGAGGTTGTTGATGTTGGTGCCGCGCGTGAGGGCGCCTTGGCTGGTCATCGGCGCGCCGTCGAGCGTGATGCTGTTGAGGCCGGGCCCGATGCCGCGGATGGTGAAACCGTCGATGAGATTTTCGTCGGAGGGATTTCCCGCGACGCCGGGCAGGCGGATGGCGACCTCGCCGGCGTTCATGTTCGGCAGGTTTCCAAACGAATCCATCGCGACGATGTTCTTCACGTTTTCGGCGTTGCGCTGCGCGGTGATCGCGGCGGCGCCGCCCTCGCGCTCGCCGGTGACCTTGAAGGCTTCGAGTTTGTAGATTGCGGCGGTGAGATCGAAATTGCGCACGGCCCGTGCGCCGGTGGTGGCGGTGACGGTGGCGCGCGCCGTGTCGAGGCCGAGGTAGGAAACGACAACTTCATGCGCACCGGCGGGCAGCGCGGGGAGGACGTAGAGCCCGGTGTTGTCGGTGAGGACGGAGACGCCGAGCGTGGGAAGATCGACGCGCGCACCCTCGAGGAGATTGCCGGTGGCGAGGTTGGAGACGGTGCCGGTGAGAGTGGCGGTCGTGTCGGCGGCGCGCAAAACGACACACACCGAGGCAAAGATTAGCGGGAGGAGGTGTTGGGGTTTCATGGTGGATGGGTAATTAGAACCGGCCGTTGACGCCCGCGGTGACGGTGGTGCCGCCGAAAAGTTTGAACTGCGTCCGATCGGAATAGCCGCGGTAGGCGGATTGCGGGGCGTTGGTGAGGTTGTTGACGTCGATGGAAAAAGTGACGGACGGGCGGAATTGGTAACCGATGCCGGCGTTTACGACGGTGCGCGGGGAGAGGTAGCGGCTGCGCGCGGGCGAGCCGTCAGTGAACTCGGTGATGGATTCGCCGGTGTAGTTCACGATCACGCGTGAGGTGAAGCCGCGGTGGCGCCAGAAGAGGCTCGCGTTGGCGTTGCGAGGCACGAAGCCCTCGACATCGCGGCCTTCGCGGCGCCCGCGGCCGCCGTAGTCGCCGTGCGCTTCGAGCGCCGTGAGGTTCACACTGGCGCCGAGGCCGCGGAGCAGCCCAGGCAGAAAGGTGAACTGTTGCTGGTAGCTGAGCTCCCAGCCCTGCACGTAGGCGGTGCCGGCGTTGGCGCTGGAGAGGCGCGTGAAGCCGCCGTATTCGCCGTCGTAGCCGTTGTCGCGGCCGGTGGCGACGGTGCCGCTCGCGAGGCCGTTCACGATGAAGTCGCGAATCGTCTTTTGGAAGAACCCGACGGACACGCGGCCCACGGGCTCGAAATAATACTCGAGCGACGCGTCCCAGTTTTTCGCCGTCTGCGGCAGCAGCGAGGGATTGTTCACCGTCAGCGTCTGCGCGGTCTCGTTGATCGTTTCGTTGGGCAACAGGCTCGTCATCGGCGCGCGGCCGAAACTCGTGGACCAGCTCAGCCGCGCCTTCCAGTTCGACGAAATGTCCTGGGTGAGATGCACGCTGGGAAACGATTTCGTGTAGCTGCCGCGCAGTTCACGGCGGGTGCCGGCGTAGTCGCGGTTGGCCGAACCGATGGGATCGGCGGTTTGTTGGGCGAGGGTGCTCGGGGTGCGCGCGCGGACCCAGCCCCAGCTATTTGTCTCGGTGTCTTCGACGCGCAGGCCGGCGACAAACCCGGTGAGGTTCACGCGGCCCTGGGCCATGGCGTAGCCGGCCGTGACAGTCTCGGTCACGCGGCGGGTGCCGGTGTAGTTCACCTGCTGAGCGAAATAGCGATCCTCACTCCAGAGCGCGGGGGTGGTCGGGCTCCGGTCGCGGAAAAACTGCGACGCATACCAGAACGGGATGACCAGGCCGGTCTCGCGGCCGTTGACGTTACGGATCGAGGGATCGGACGGGAGCGTGGTGCCGAGGTAGCTCCAGCGGCGGTTGCGATTCACGTCGTGGGCGAACTGCTCGCGCCAGTGCACGCCCGTCTTGAAGAGCGTGTGCAGGTCGGCCGCGTCGAACTTCAAGTTGGCGCGCGCTTCACGGACCTCGTGGTCGTTGTCCACATTGTTGTTCGCGAAGAAACCGGTCATCCGGTAATTTTCCGGCTTCGTGATGTCGAGCCCGGCGGTCTGCGTGAAACGCGGGTAGAGATCGGACGCGGTGCGATCGAGGATCCAGCCGAGATTGTTCACGCGCATCGTGAACTGGCCGCCGTCGTTGCCGAAGCCGTTGTTGATATGCGTGGCGCTAAACATGCCGCCGTAATCCAGCGCCCAGCGGCCCCAGTTGTGCTCGGCACCGAGATCGAAATTGCGCGTGCGCAGGAAAAAATTGTTCGGCCCCTGCGTGAGCACGTCGAAATTGGAAGCGGTGGACTGGCGCACTTGGGTGATGAGATCGGTGTAGCCGGGGAGAATACCGGCGGTGGAGTTCGGCGCCGTGGTCGCCGGCAGCGCGGGGTTGAAGACGACCTGGTTGGTAAACGCGCGCGTGGTGAAGCGCAGTTTGCCCATTTCGTTCGCGTCGTTGTAGATCGTGTTGAACGCGATCTTGGTGTGCGCGGAGAGGCGGTATTCCGCCTTCACGTTTACGCTGGCCTGCTTGCGGTTGTTGTATTGGTCGAAGGTATTGTAGTCCCAGAGAAACGCGGGGCGGGCCGTGGTGTTTTCGAAATCGCGCGTGGTGCTGTGCGCGGCGCCCACGTTTTCGCTGTAAAATGTGTTCACCGCGATGCCGAGGTTGCGGCTGCCGCCGGCGACATCGAAGACCTCGGTGTAGCCGACGTTGAGCAGCGGATGGCTGCGGTGGGCCTCACGCAGCGGAATCTGGTCGGTGAATGACGGTGCCCAGCGCACCGCGAAGTTGTAGTCGATCCGACGCTTGTCGCGCATCGCGAGGGGCGAGCGGGTCTTGAGGTTGATGGTGCCGCCGAGGGAATCGGCGCTCTTGTCGGGCAGGTGGCCCTTGATGAGCTCGAGGCCCTCGAACATGGCGCCGGTGAGATTGTTGATGCGACCCTGCCGCGCCATCGCGCCCTGGGTGGAGAGCATCCCGCCATCGAGCGTGATGTTGTTCAGCGTCGGGCCCATACCGCGGATGCTGAAGCCGTCGATGCCGTTCTCCAGATTGAGCGCGGCGCTGACGCCGGGGAGGAGAATCGCGAGCTCGCTCGCGCTCATATTCGGCAAATTGCCGTAGGAATCCATCGCGACGACGTTCTTCGCATTGGGCGCGTTGCGCTGCGCCGTGATCGCGGCGGCTCCGCCCTCGCGTTCGCTCGCGACCTTGAAGGCCTCAAGCTGGTAGATCGCCGCGGTAAGATCGAAATTGCGTGTGGCTGAACCGGCGGCGGACACGGCGACCGTGGCGCGCGTCGTATCGAGCCCGACGTAGGAGACAACGACCTCATGAGCGCCGGGGGGCAGCGCGGGAAGGACGTAGCGACCCGTGTTGTCGGTAAGCGCGGAGACGCCGAGGGTGGGAATCTCGACGCGCGCACCATCAAGAAGATTGCCGGTGGCGACGTTTGAGACGGTGCCGACGAGGTCCGCGGCGCGGAGCGCGGCGGTAGCGAAAACTGAAAACAACGTGAGGTGGATGCGGGCGTTCATGGGGGGTGGAGCGAGAAAAGATCGGAGTTTGAACGCTAATCTTCGCTGATTTTTCTAAGGCGATGGCGCCCGAGGTTGCCGGGCGTGCTTCGCCTCATCGGCGAAGCACGGGAGCTTGGGGCAGGGATTGAATTAGCGGGAATGAGCCAAGCTGAGCGTTTCACCGGTTTGGTGCCTTCGCTTTCCGCGTGGCTCTTGGTCAAAATCTACCATTCACGCCCACCGTGATCGTCGTGCCGGGGTAGTTGAAATATTCCACGTTGTCCGGGGTGCCGCGGTAACGCTTTTGCGGGACGTTGTTCAGGTTGTCGATGTCGAGGGTGAGGTTGACGGACGGGCGGACCTGATACGCGAAGCCGACGTTCACGAGGTTGCGCTTCACGCGGTAGAGATTCCGGTAGGGCGTCGCGGCGCTGTAGGAGGTGAGGAAGGTGGTCGCGTAGTTCGTGAGCACGCGCGTGCTGAAGCCGCGGTAGCGCCACGAGAGGCTGGCGTTGGCGGTGCGCGGGACGAAGCCGGCGATCTGGCCGTTGGCGCGCGCGGCGGTGGTGGTGAGCGAGCCGGCGACCGGGAAATTTCCGTGCGTGTCGAGCACCGTGTAATTGATCATACCGCTCAAGCCCTTGAGGACGCCGGGGAGAAAGGTGAACTGCTGCTGATAGCTGAACTCCCAGCCTTGCACGACGGCGGCGCCGGCGTTGGCGGCGGTGAGAATCGTCCAGCCGGGATACTCGCCGTTGAAGCCGTTGTCGTTGCCAGTGCCGATCGTGCCGCCCTCGATGCCGTTCACGATGTAGTTGCGAATCGACTTGTGGAACCAGCCGACGGAGAGGCTGCCGACAGGCTCGAAGTAATACTCGAGGGTCGCGTCCCAATTCTGCGAGGTCTGCGGGAGGAGCGAAGGATTGTTGATCGTGAGGGTGGGTTTGTTTTCGAACGCGGCGTTGGCGGCGTTCGGCGTTTCGCCGGGCGTGAGGTTGCCGAAGCCCGGGCGGCCGAAGCTGGTGGACCAACTGAGGCGCGTCTTGAGATTCGCCGTGACGTCGTGCGAGAGATGCACGCTCGGAAACGCCTTCGTGTAGTCGCCCTCGGTGGTGCGGCGGTTGTCGGCGTAGTCGCGCTTGGCGGAGCCGAGCGCATCGGCGGTTTGTTGGGCGGCAGTGCTGAGCGCGCGCGCGCGGACCCAGCCGGCGGCTTCGTTTTCGGTCCGTTCAAAACGCACGCCGCCAAGGAAACCGGTGCGCGCGAGCAGACCTTCGCGGCCGAGTTTGCCCTGTGCCATCGCGTAGGCGGCGGAGACGGTCTCAGTCGCGTCGGTGAAGCCGGTGTATTTGGTCGTCTCGCGGAAATAGAGATCCTCTCGCCAGATGGTCGGATCGATGACCTCGCGGGCACGAATAAAATTCGACGCTTCCCACTGCGGGAGGCGGCGGCCGGTCTTGCGCTCGTCCATCATCAGCAGCGTGGGCTCGGAGCGGAGCGGGCCGGTGCCGGTGTAATTCCAGCGGCGCGAGGCGCTGGTGGCGCCGACCACCTGTTCGCGCCAGACAAAACCGGCCTTGAGTGAAACGGGAAACGCGAGCGGCAGCGTGTAGCGCGCGTCGCCGCGCAGCTCGGTGACTTCGTGGAGCTGCGTGTTGTTTTGGTTGGAGAGCGCGTTGGCGGCGGCCGGGCGGTAGTTGGCGGGGTTCGTGAAATCAGGCCCGCCGTTCTGGATGAATTTTGGAAACAGATCCGACTGCGTGCGATCGAGGATCCAGCCGGCGCCGGTGAGGCGGTTGACGAGCACGCCGCCCTCGCCGTTGCCGATGTTGATATGGGTTTGGGTGTAGCGGGCGTTGTATTCGATCTGCCATGGGCCCCAGTTGTGCTCGGCGCCGACATCGGCGCGACGCAGGCGGTTGAAGAAGTTGTTCGGGCCCGTCATCGTGAGGTCGATCGTCGAGGCGGCGACGGGGCGCACGGTCGTCACGCGGTCGGTGAAGCCGGGCTCGATGCCGTTGGCGGCAGTGCCGGCGGCGTTCGCGGGATTGAAGATCGCCTGATTGGTGAAGGCGCGGGTGTCGTATTGGCGGCGGAAAACCTCCGAGTGGTCGATGTAGCTCGCGAGGAACGAGAGCTTGGTCGCGGGCGTGAGGCGGTAGTCGACCTTGGCGGTGATGTTTTTTTGGCGACGGTGATTATAGACGTCGCCGGTGCGGTAGTCCCAGAGGTAGAGGGGCGCGGTCGCGGCGTTCTGCACATCGCGCTGCGAGGTGAACCAGCCCAGCGCGGTCTCGGAGTTGAAGATGCTGACGTTGACGCCGAGGTTGCGGCTGCCGCCGAACGCATCGAAGACCTCCTGATAGCCGAGGCTCGCGAGGCCGTGCACGCGCTGCTGCTCGCGAATCGGAATCTGCTGCGTAAACGACGGCGCGATGCGCGCGGTGAGCGTGTAGGTGACGCGGCGCTTCTCGCGCATCGAGAGCGGCGAGCGGCTCTTAAAATTGATCGTGCCGCCGAGGGAATCTGCGCCCTTGTCGGGCGTGTGGCCCTTGATGAGTTCGATCTGGTCGAACATCGCGCCGGTGATGTTGTTCACAAAAATCGAACGGCCCGCGCCGCCCTGGCCGGTGAGCATCGCGCCGTCCATCGTGACGGTGTTGAGGCCGGACGTCATGCCGCGCACGGTGAAGCCGGAGAGATTTCCCCCGGCGTCGAGTTCGCCGTAGATACCGGGCAGGCGGATGGCGACCTCGCCGGCGTTCATGTTCGGGAGATTTCCAAAAGAGTCCGTCGCGGCGACGTTCTTCAAATTTTCCGCGTTGCGCGCGGCCGTGATCGCGGCGGCGCCGCCCTCCCGCTCGCCGGTGACCTTGAAAGCGTCGAGTTTGTAGATGCCCGTCGTGAGATCGAAATTCCGCATGGCGGGCAAGCCGGCGGTGACGTTTACGTTCGCCCGGGTGGGATCGAGGCCAGTGTAGGTAACGACAATTTCGTGTGCGCCGGGAGGCAGGTCAGAGAAAACGTAGCGGCCGGTTTTGTCAGTGAGGGCGGAGCGATTGAGCGCGGGAATCTCGAGGCGCGCGCCCTCAAGGAGGTTGCCGGTGGCGAGGTTGGAGACGTTGCCGGAGAGCGTGGCGGAGTCGGCGGCGCGGACCGAGGCGACGACGAGAGCG